>DAOLLE010000037.1:0-12288 GCA_035331205.1 Burkholderiaceae bacterium | reverse complement strand
TCCGGCAGCGCTCGATGGGCTTCATGGGCGGCTCGTTCAACACGCGCGAGTTCTTTCACCACCAGACACCCGGTGCCCTGCGGCGCGTGAAGTGGGGCTTCCTGCTCGCCGCCTTCGTCGGGCCGCTGCTGCTGCTCTGGGCAGGCCTGGTCTCGGCCTCGGCGGGCCTACTCGCGACGGCCTTCGTGGTGCAGTACCTGGGCCTGCTGGCCGAGCGCTGGTTCTTCTTCGCCCAGGCCAACCACCCGCAGAACCTGTACTACCAGGCGGTGTCCTGATGCACCGACCCCGGAGCCTGGCGCTGGGCGCCGCGCTGCTGCTGGCCGCTGCCAGCGCCCAGGCCGCTGGCCATCCCGCCAGCCAACCCGCCGCAGTGGGTGCCGCGTGGTGGGTCTGGCCGCTCGGGCTCTTCCTCGCCTGCTTCCTGATGGGCATCGTCGCCGTACCGGCGGGCATCGGCGGCGGCACGCTGTTCGTGCCCATCGTCGGCAGCTTCTTTCCCTTCCACCTCGACTTCGTGCGCGGCGCCGGGCTGCTGGTGGCGCTGGCCAGCGCACTGTCGGCCGGTCCGGTGCTGTTGCGCAATGGCCTGGGCAGCCTGCGCCTGGCGCTGCCGTTGGCCCTGCTGGCCTCGGCCTCGTCGATCGGCGGGGCGCTGCTCGGTCTGGCCATGCCCGCGCGCCTGGTGCAGATGCTGCTGGGCGCCCTGGTGCTGGGCATCGTCGTGCTGATGGTGGCCGCCAGGAAGAGCGAGTTCCCGCAGGTGGAGCGGCCCGACGCGCTGGCCCAGGTGTTGGCGCTGCACGGCGTGTTCGTCGACCGGGCCTCGGGCCGCACGGTGCACTGGCAGGTGCACCGCACGGTCCCTGGGCTGCTGCTCTTCCTGGGCATTGGCGTGCTGGCCGGCCTGTTCGGCATCGGCGCCGGCTGGGCCAACGTGCCAGTGCTCAACCTGCTGATGGGTGCGCCGCTCAAGGTCGCGGCCGGCACCTCGGGCCTGGTGCTGTCGCTGGTGGACTCGTCGGCCGCCTGGGTCTACATCAACCAGGGCGCGGTGCTGCCGATGATCGCCGTGCCGTCGGTGGTGGGCATGATGCTGGGCGCGCGCATCGGTGCGCGCCTGCTCGACCGCCTGCAGGGCGCGGTGATCCGCCGCCTGGTGATCGCGGTGCTGCTCTTCGCCGGCGCCCGGGCCCTGCTCAAGGGGATGGGGGTATGGCCATGAACGACACGCCGGAGCGGGTGCCGGAGCAGCCGGCCGAGCAGCTGCACTACGCCCGGCTGCTGAGCTGGGGCAATCGCCTGGGCCTGACGGTGCTGCTGCTGAGCTTCGCCGCCTATGCCCTCGGCCTGGTGGGCGCCCGGATCCCGCTCGAGGAGCTTCCAGCACTTTGGGGGCTGCCGGTGAACAGCTACCTTCGGCAGACCGGCATGCCGGTGGGCTGGGGATGGCTGGCGCTGCTGCCGCAGGGCGACATCCTGGGGCTGACGGGGATCGTCATCCTGGCCGGCTGCGCGCTGCCCTGCCTGCTGGACACCGCGCGGACCTGCCTGCGCACGGGCGACCGGCTCTTTGCCCTGCTGTGCATGGCCGAAGTGGCCATCGTGGCGCTGGCCGCCTCGGGTTGGCTTGTCGGCCCGCACTGACCACTCGAATGGGGCTACCGCGGTCGCCCGCGGCCTTGCCCCGCCCGCAGCCGGGCCTCAGCTTCGGTGGCGCGCAGCAAGGCCGCAGGCATCGACTCAGCCCGCCTCGCCCTTGCCAAGGCCCGCGATGCCGGCCTTCGCGACCTGGGCGTCCTGGACGGACTGAACACCGCTGACGCCCACCCCGCCGATGCAAAACCCGTCGGCAAGGATCGGCACGCCGCCTTCGAGCAGGCCGTCGAGCTCCGGCACCGACAGGAAGGCGATGCGCCCCTGGTTGATCATCTGCTCGACGCCGGCGGTCTCCCGGCGCATCAGCGCCGCCGTCCGCGCCTTGGCCATGGCAATGTGCGACGAGGCGGGGGCCGCGCCATTGCGGCGCAGGAAGGCCAGCGGATGACCGCCGTCGTCGCACACGGCAATGGACACGGCCCATTGCTGGCGACCGGCTTCCGCCTCCGCAGCGAGCAGGATCTGCTGGGCGTCTTCCTGGCTGAGACAGGGCTTGGACATCATGATTCGCTCCATAAAGAGAGGTTGCAGGTAAAACGGGTGGCTCGTCCGACCAGGCGGTGCGGTCCTGCAGGGATCGCCCGCGCCGGCCGGTGCATCAGCGGACGGCGTTGACATTGGCCACCGTCAGGGCGGTCATGTTGACGATGCGCCGGACCGTCGCCGAGGGCGTCAGGATGTGAACCGGCTTGGCCACGCCCAGCAGCACCGGGCCGATCGCGATGCCGCCGCCCGCAGCGGTCTTCAGGAGGTTGTAGGCGATGTTGGCCGAGTCGATGTTCGGCAGCACGAGCAGGTTCGCTTCCCCGCTGAGCGTCGATCGCGGCATGAGCTCCTGGCGGTAGGCCGCATCGAGCGCCGCGTCCCCGTGCATCTCGCCATCGATTTCGAGCCAGGGGGCCTGCTGGCGGACCAGGGCCAGCGCCTCGCGCATCTTGACGGCCGACGGCTGGTCCGACGAGCCGAAGTTGCTGTGCGAAAGCAAGGCGGCCTTCGGCGTCACCCCGAAGCGCTGTATTTCCGCCGCCGCCATGACGGTGATCTCGGCCAGCTGTGCGGCGTCGGGGTCGTAGTTGACGTGGGTGTCGACCAGGAAGATCTGCCGGCCCGGCAGGAGCAGTCCGTTCATGCAGGCGTAGGACTTGACGCCGGGCTGCCTGCCGATGATCTGGTCGACGTGGTTCAGGTGCTGCGCGGTCGATCCCCAGGTGCCGCAGATCATGCCGTCGACCTCACCCTTGTGCACGAGCATGCTGGCGATCAGCGTCAGCCGCCGACGCATCTCGATCTTGGCGAACTGCTCGGTCACGCCCTTGCGATCGGTCAGGCGGTGATAGGTCTGCCAGAAGTCCTTGTACCGCGCGTCGCTGTCGATGTTGACGACCTCGCAGTCCACACCCGGGGTCAGACGCAAGCCGTAGGACTGGATTCGCCGCTCGATGACGCCCGGTCGGCCGACCAGCCAGGGCCGTGCCAGGCCTTCGTCGACGATGACCTGCGCGGCGCGCAGCACGCGCTGGTCCTCGCCCTCGGCATAGACGATGTTCTTGCGCTGGGCCTTCCTGGCAACGGCGAAGATCGGCCGCATCGCGTGGCCGGATGCATAGACGAAGCTGCGCAGCTTCTCCTCGTAGGCCTCGAAGTCCGTCACCGGTCGTGCCGCGACGCCGGACGCCGCCGCCGCCCGGGCCACCGCCGGGGCGATCTTCATCATGAGGCGGGGATCGAACGGCTTGGGAATCAGGTACTCGGGGCCGAACCTGAGCGTCGCGCCGGCGTAGGCGGCGGCCACCACATCGTTCTGCTCGGCCTGCGCCAGCTCCGCGATGGCGTGCGTGGCCGCGATCTCCATCGCATCGGTGATCGTCGTCGCCCCCGAGTCCAGTGCGCCACGGAAGATGTACGGAAAGCACAGGACGTTGTTGACCTGGTTCGGGTAGTCGGTGCGCCCGGTGGCCATGATGGCGTCGTCGCGCACGGCCTTCACCGCTTCCGGCATGATCTCCGGCGTGGGATTGGCCAACGCGAAGATCAGCGGCCTAGCCGCCATGCTGGCGACCATGGCCGGTTTCAGCACGCCGCCCGCCGACAGGCCGAGGAACACGTCGGCCCCCACGATGGCCTCTGCCAGCGTGCGGTGGGAGGTGTCCTGGGCGAACTCGGCCTTGTCCGGATCCATCAGCTCCGTGCGGCCCTCGTACACCACGCCGGCCAGGTCGGTGACGCAAATGTTCCTGCGCGGCAGGCCCAGCTTGACCAGCAGGTTGATGCAGGCCAGCGCGGCCGCGCCGGCCCCCGAGGTCACGAGCCGGACCTCGTCGATCTTCTTGCCGACGACCTTCAGCCCGTTCAGGAGCGCCGCACCCACGACGATGGCCGTGCCGTGCTGGTCGTCGTGGAACACCGGAATCTTCATGCGCTCACGCAGCTTGCGCTCGACATAGAAGCAGTCCGGCGCCTTGATGTCCTCGAGGTTGATGCCGCCGAAGGTCGGCTCCAGCGACGCGATGGTGTCCACCAGGCGGTCGAGGTTCTTCTCCTGGATCTCCAGGTCGAACACATCGATGCCGGCGAACTTCTTGAACAGGACGCCCTTTCCCTCCATGACCGGCTTGGCCGCCAGCGGGCCGATGTCGCCCAGGCCCAGCACCGCGGTGCCGTTGGTGACCACCGCCACCAAGTTGCCCCGGCTGGTGTAGCGGAAGGCGTTGGCCGGGTCGTCGACGATCTCCTCGCAGGCCGCAGCAACGCCGGGCGAGTAGGCCAGCGCCAGATCGCGTTGATTGACGAGCTGCTTGGTGGCGGCGACGGCCACCTTACCGGGGGTCGGGAACTCGTGGTATTCGAGCGCCTGGCGGCGCAGCTCTGCCTGCTTGGCTTGCGTGGAAGACATGAGAGGGTTCGATGGCGAGGCGCAAAGGCCGCGGCTGAACGGACGATCGGTCCGCGATCGGGAACGGTTGACTCGTCGACAGGGCGCTCCGGGCCCGTGCGCCCGCTGCGCACGGTGCACGGTGCACGGGGGCGGGGCCGCAGGCACCGGCGGATCACCGGTGGTCTTGACGCTCGCAGGCCTTCGCGCAGGCCCCTGCCCGGGCGAAGGCGGCGAGCCGAGGGCGGCCGGTGCCGCTCAGGCCTTCAGAAGGTCGAGCAGCGTGCGTGCAACGACCTTGGTTGCACGCCGCAGGTCCTCGAGCACGATGTGCTCGTCGGCCCGCTTGGCGTTGGACTCGAGCACCGTGCGCGGCCCGGCGCCGTAGATCACGGCGGGGATGCCGCGCTCGCTGAACAGCCGTGCGTCCGTATAGAGCGGTGTGCCCGAGGCTTCGACCGTCTCGCCCATCAGCTCCGTCGCGTGCGTGCACAGCGCGTCCACCAGCGGCTTGTTCCCGGCGAGCGGCTTCATCGCGTGGGCCAGCAGGAGCCGCTTGATGTCGACCGAGGTCCCGGGCGCGTCGGCGACGGCGCCCTCGATGAGCTGGCGCAGCGCCGCCTCGACCTGGGCCGGATCCTCTTCCGGAATCATGCGGCGGTCAATCTTGAGCACGACCTTGCCGGGCACGACGTTCGTGTTCGTGCCGCCGAAGATTTGGCCGACGTTGATGTAGCCGAAGTTGATCCCCTTCACGGCGCTCTTCGTCTGGCGCAGGCGGGCGTTCTCCGCGTAGAGCGCCACCAGGACCTTCGTGGCGGCCTGCAGCGCGTCGACGGCGGTCTCGGGGACCGCGGCGTGGCCCATCTTGCCGTGCACCGTGGCCTCCAGCTGCAGGCAGCCGTTGTGCGCCGTCACGACCTGGTAACTGAAGCCGGCAGCGATCTCGAGGTCCGGCTTGGTATGGCCGTTGTCCAGCAGCCACTGCGGTCCGAGCTCGCCGCCGAACTCCTCGTCGTAGGTGAACAGCAGGTCCACGCCGCCGGCCAGCGGCACGCCGGCGGCCTCGAGCGCGCGCGTGGCGAAGGTGAAGGTAGAGAAGTCGCACTTGCTGACCGCCGCGGCGCGGCCATAGAGCTTGCCGTCCACGATTTGCGCCCCGTACGGGTCGTGGGTCCACCCTTCCCCGGGCGGGACCACGTCGCCGTGGGCATTGAGCGCGACCACGCGGCCGCCCTTGGCGTAGCGCCGCTGCACCACGAGGTTGGTGATCGACTGCAGCCCATGTCCCGTCACGACCTCGGTGGGCACCTCGTGCGCCTGCGCTTCGAAGCCGAAGGCTGCCAGAAGGTCACGGGTCCGCAGAGCGTGCGGGGTGTTGTTTCCGGGCGGCGTGTCGGTGGGCACGCGGACCAACTCCTGCAGGAATCGCACCTGCTCGTCGAAGTGGGCATCGACGTAAGCGTCGATCGCCTGGTACAGGGAGGAAGTGCTCATGGCTTGTCTTTCGTGAGTTGATCGAGCAGGGACTGGAACGCCTTGACGCACAGGTCCATGTCATGGCTCGACGTCGATTCCAGGGGGTTGTGGCTGATGCCGGCGTTCTCACCGCGAGTGAACAGCATGGCCTGCGGCAGCCGCTCGTGCATCTTCATGGCGTCGTGCCCCGCGCCGCTGGGCATGCGATGGACCGGGAGCCCCACCGATCGGACGGCCTGTTCCCAGCGGGACTGCCACTCGGGGGCACTCGGGGCCGCCGACGCGCGCAGGGTCTCCTCGATGCGCAAGGTGAGGCCCCGTCGGTCGCAGATCGAGCGCAGGGCAGTGAGCAGGTCCTCGGCGCAGGCGTCGCGCACCGCGTTCGTGGTCGCGCGGATGTCGAGGCTGAAGCGGCAGCACCCGGGCACGACGTTGATCGAGCCGTTCGGCACCTCGAGCATGCCCACCGTGGCCACCAGGTCGGGCACCGCGGCGGCGCGCCGCTCGGCCAGCAGGATCAGCTCGGCGGCAGCGGCCGCTGCGTCGCGGCGGCGCCCCATGGGCGTGGTGCCCGCGTGGCTGGCCATGCCGACGATCTCGCCGACATAGCGAACGCTGCCGTTGATGGAGGTCACCACGCCCAGCGGCAGATCCAGCTCGTTGAGCACCGGGCCCTGTTCGATGTGCACCTCGACGAAACCGAGGTAGCGCGTCGGATCACGTTCGAGCTTGGGGATGTCGGCGACGCACAGGCCCGCATGCTCCATGGCCTGGCGCATGGTGATGCCGGCGGCGTCCTGCTGGTCCAGCCAGGCCGGATCGAAGTGTCCCGTCAGGGCGCCCGAACCCAGGAACACCGCTTTGTAGCGCTGACCTTCCTCTTCGGCGAAGCCGACCACCTCCACGCCGAAGGGCAGCCGCCGACCGGCACGCGAGAGTTCGCGCACGCAGGCCATCGGAACCAGGATACCGAGACGACCGTCGTACTTGCCGCCGTTGCGCACCGTGTCGAAGTGGCTGCCGGTGAGCAGCCGGGGCGCCGCAGGGTCGCTGCCGTGGTAGACGCCGACCACGTTGCCGACGGCGTCGATTTCGACGTCGTCGAAGCCGCAGTCGGACTTCATCCAGTGCGCCAGTCGCTGGGCCGCGGCGCGATGCGCGTCGGTCAGGTAGGTGACGGTCAGCTCGCCGCGCTCGGCGTAGCCCGGCTCGCTGTGGGTGGCCAGCCGCTCGGCCCAGTCCCAGACCAGGTTGCCCAGCGTGGGTTCGGCGCCGAACTTGTCGTCCAGGCGGATCTCGGCGATCCGGTGGATGTTGCGCAGCGCCTCCGCGAATTCGAAGTCGGGGTGGTGCTGCAGGCGCCGCTCGAAGGTGGCGATGATCTGCCGCTTGTTCAGGCCGGTGCCGCGCGGGCCGCGCACCGCCAGGATGAAGGGGAAGCCGAATTTCTCGTTGTACGCGGCGTTCAGCTGCTGGATGCGTTCGAACTCCGCCGGCGTGCATTCGGTCAGTCCGGCCTTGCCTTGCTCGTTGGTGGACTCGGCGGTCAAGGTCTTGGCGACCATGGCCTTTCCGGCGAGTTCCGGGTGCGCCCGGATCAGCCCGAGCTGGGCCTCGCGGCCGCTGTCGCGCACGGCCACCGTCAGCGCGTGCTTCAACGCGGCCAGCGTCGCGAACGGGCGGGCCTCCCAGGCGCGCGTGGCGATCCACGGCGAGTGCTCGTAGGTCCCGTCGAGCAGTCGGGTGAATGCCTCGCTGGAGGCATGGTTCAGTTCATCCAGAGTGAGGGTGATGGCTGCAGCCATGGTCATTCCCATTGGAAAGCGGTGTCGGCGTCGAACGGGTGCACCTGCTTCCAGTGCCGGGCAATGTCGATGCGTCGGGTGATCCAGATCTGCGGGTGCGACTGGACGTGATCGAGAAACTTCTGCAGCGCGCGCAGGCGCCCCGGCCGCCCCAGCAGGCGGCAGTGCATGCCGATGCTCATCATCGTCGGCCGCTCGGCGCCCTCGGCGTAGTGCACGTCGAAGGCGTCCCGCAGGTAGGAGAAGAACTCGTCGCCGTGCGAGTAACCCTGCGGCAGCGCAAAGCGCATGTCGTTGCAGTCCAGGGTGTAGGGCACGACCAGGTGGGGCGCCAGCGCGCCATCGGTCCTGCGCACCTGCAGCCAGAACGGCAGGTCGTCGCCGTAGTAGTCGCTGTCGTACTCGAAGCCGCCGAAATCGGCGACCAGTCGGCGCGTGTTCGGGCTGTCGCGGCCGGTGTACCAGCCGAGCGGGCGCTCGCCGGTCATCGCCTGGATGCGCGCCATGCCCAGCGCCATGTGCTCGCGCTCGGTGGCTTCGTCGACGTTCTGGTAGCTGATCCAGCGCCAGCCGTGGCAGGCGATCTCGTGCCCCAGTTCCACGAAGGCGGCGGTGACCTCCGGGGAGCGCTCCAGTGCCATGCCGACGCCGAAGACGGTCAGCGGCAGGCCGCGACGCTCGAATTCGCGCAGCAGCCGCCACACGCCCACCCGCGAGCCATACTCGTAGATGCCCTCCATGCTGAGGTGGCGCGCCGGGAAGGCGGCGGGGTTGAACATCTCCGACAGGAACTGCTCGCTGCCGGCGTCGCCGTGCAGCACGGCGTTCTCACCACCCTCCTCGTAGTTGAGCACGAACTGCAGCGCGACCCTGGCCTGCCCGGGCCACTGGGCGGCCGGTGGATGGCGCCCGTGGCCGCGCAGGTCGCGGGGATAACGCTTGGACTCGTTGGCAAGTTGGGTCATGGCCATCCGTCCTCAGGGTTCGCGCGGTTGCAAGGCCGCCGAGAGGTCGACCGTGCGCGGGTCGAGCCGCAGGTTGCGTTCCATCGCGGCGACGTGCTGCGCCATCAGCTTCGCCGCCAGGCGCGAGTCGCGCTTCTCGAGCGCATCGACGATCTGGACGTGCTCTTCCAGGGAATGTTCCGCGGACTGCGACGATTGGTACATCAGCGCGATCAGCGACGACCTGCTGAGCAGGTCCTCCAGCAACTGCGCCAGCACCTCGTTGCCGAGCATGCGCGCCAGTACGACGTGGAAATCGGCCAGCAGCTGGGTTCTCCCGGGCACGTCGGTGCGAGCCACGGCCGCCCCCTCGTCGCGCAGGTGCTCGCGCAACTCGGAAATCTGCCGGTCGGTGATCCGGCCGCAGAGTTGGCGCACCAGCGCACCCTCGAGCATGGCGCGAACTTCGAACACCTGCCGAGCCTCATCGACGCTGGGCATCGCCACGAAGGCCCCGCGGGCACGCTCCAGGGTGACGAGGCGGTCTCGACTGAGCTGGTTGAGCGCCTGCCTCACCAGCGTGCGCGACACCTGGAAGATGTCGCCCAGCTTTTGCTCCGACAACTTGGCGCCCGGCATCAGCCGACGCTCGACGATGGCGGTGGTGATCGACTCGACGATGCGTTCGGTGGCACCGATCGGCGTCGATGCTCTCGACGGAGCGGGGTCAACGATCTTGAGTGCTGTACGACGGCTTGCCACGATGATTCGCGTTGGATGGTTGTCTACTGTGCCCAATAGTGTATACACTTTCGACGGCATTTCAAGCCCTTGTCCTTCTGGATGGCAAAGGTCGATGGCCTTCGACGCATTCCACACCTCACCCGAAAGAACCTTGATGGGACACCTCAGCACACACGTACTCGACACCATGAACGGTTGCCCCGCGGCCGGCATGCAGGTTCAGTTGCAGCGCATCGAAGGCGGCATTGCCACCACGCTGAAGACCTTCAACCTGAACGCCGACGGCCGCAATGAAGGGGGGCCACTGCTGGATGCCCAGTCGATGGCGGTTGGCCGCTACCGACTGGTGTTCTCGGTCGCACCCTACTTTCGGGCACGCCACGTCCAACTGCCGGAGCCGCCGTTCATCGACGACGTTCAGCTCGACTTCGGCATCGCAGATGCATCCGGGCACTACCACGTGCCCTTGCTCGTCTCGCCCTGGTCTTACTCCACCTACCGGGGTTCATGACCGCCGGTGCCGCCATCCGGACCGACACGACAGGCGCCGATGCCCAGGGAGGTCGGGTTTACCAGCATCCACAGTTGAATACGAAACTGCATACACCTTAGACAGGTCGCCGCGGAGCTCAGCCGATCCTCGACAGGGGTTCGGCTGGTTTGCGACCGATGCTTCTCACAGAGCCCGCTGTGGTGAGAGGAAAGCCAGCCGAATTCGGTTCGCCTTCCTCACCCACTGGAGATTGCTGTGGATGCGTATCTGCTCGACACGGTGAACATGCTGCTGCGCTGGGCGCACATCATCACCGGCATTGCCTGGATCGGCGCCTCGTTCTACTTCGTCTCGCTCGACAACAGCCTGACGCCACCGAAAGACAAGAGGGACGCCGACAAGGGGGTTGGTGGCGAGCAGTGGGGCGTGCACGGTGGGGGCTTCTACCACCACCAGAAGTACCCGGTCTCCCCCGGCTACGTGCCCGACCAGCTGCACTGGTCGATGTGGGAGAGCTACTCGACCTGGTTGACGGGCTTCTCGCTGTTCACGGTGCTGTACCTGTTCAATGCCAGCACCTTCCTGATCGACAAGACCCTGTTCGACTGGACCCCGGCCGCGGCCATCACCACGGCCCTGGGCTTCCTCGCCGCGTTCTGGCTGCTCTATGACCTGATCTGCCGCACACTGGGGCGCCAGAAGAACGGCGATCTGATCGTCGGTGCCTGCGTGTTCGTGCTGATCGTGATCGCCGCCTGGCTGTCGTGTCACCTGTTCGCCGGCCGCGCCGCGTTCTTGCTGGTCGGCGCCATGGTCGCCACGACCATGAGCGGCAACGTGTTCTTCTGGATCATCCCCGGCCAGCGCAAGGTCGTCGCGGCCATCAAGGCCGGTCAGCCGGTGGACCCCGTGCATGGCCAACGCGGCAAGCAGCGCAGCGTGCACAACACCTTCTTCACGCTGCCCGTGCTGTTCTCGATGATGAGCAACCACTACGGGTTCACCTACACCGCCGAGTACAACTGGCTGGTGCTGGTGGCGATCATGACCTCCGGCGCGCTGATCCGCTCGTCCTTCGCCCTGCGGCACAAGGCGCTGGCCTACGGCAAGCCGGTGCCCTGGCACTTTGCCGCCATCGGGACGGCGCTGCTGCTGGGCACGCTCTGGGCCATTCGGCCCGATGTGAAGCCGGTCGCGGCGGTGGCGACGCCCGCCCGGTTCGCCGACGTGCGGGCGGTGGTTGCCCAGCGCTGCCTGCCCTGCCACGGCCCGGCGCTGCAGAGCAAGAACATCCGCTTCGACGCGCCGGAAGCAATCGCCAGGCACGCGCAGGCGATCTACCAACAGGCGGTGGTGCTCAAGGTCATGCCGATGAACAACGCCACGCAGATCACCGACGACGAACGCGCGCTCATCCAACGCTGGTTCGAGGCCGGCGCGCCGAAGAACTGATCCCTGGCATCGAGGCCTATCGATGCACCTTGCCCCCAACACCTCGAATGAGGAGACAACGATGACAACAACGGCTGTCCACCCCGTGGACGAGAAGCTGCCCGCCGGACGCCTTGCCGCGCTCGGCCTCCAGCATGTGCTGGTGATGTATGCCGGTGCCATTGCGGTGCCGTTGATCGTCGGACGGGCGCTCAAGCTCACGCCCGAACAGGTGGCGCTGCTCATTTCGGCGGATCTGTTCGCCTGTGGCATCGTCACCTTGATCCAGAGCCTGGGGATGACGAAGTGGTTCGGCATCAAGCTGCCGGTCATGATGGGCGTGACCTTTGCCGCCGTGGGGCCGATGGTGGCCTTTGCGAACGCAATGCCCGGCGTCGACGGTGCCCGCGCCATCTTCGGCGCGATCATCGGAGCAGGCGTGATCTCGATGGTCATCGCGCCGATCGTCAGCAAGCTGCTGCGCTTCTTCCCGCCGGTGGTCACCGGCACCATCATCGCCATCATCGGCATCAGCCTGATGCGCGTGGGCGTGGGCTGGGCCATGGGCGGGCCGGCCAACTTGGCGCAAAACGTGGACGTCCCCAAGCTCGTGGCCATGGTCGATGGTGTCAAGGCAGCCGCCGCAGCCGCGGCCGCCTCGGCGGCGGTCTCCGGGGCGAGTGCAGCGGCACCCGCGATGAAGCTGCCCGGACCGATCCCGATGGTCAACAACCTCAACTACGGCGCGCTGGACAACATGGCCGTCGCGGCCGCGGTGCTGGTGTTCATCTTGCTGCTGGTGAAGTACCGGTGCACGTCAAGCTACTTGTCGCCTCAGTCACGCAGCCAACGGCCGGGTAT
>DAOLLE010000036.1:0-12291 GCA_035331205.1 Burkholderiaceae bacterium | reverse complement strand
CCCGAGCGGGCCTGGACGGCGCGCACCGTCGATCCGGCCGGCTTCTGGTGGCCGGCTGCCGCGGTGGCGGCGCACTGCGTCGGTGACCAGGCCGCGGCCAGCGACTGGCTGGCGCGCGCGCGGCGTGCCTGGATGGCCGCGCCGCCGCCCTTCGCCTGGCCCTTCCAGGTCAGCGACCTGCTTTGGCTGCTCTGGCTGGCCGAGCCGGGCCCGCCGCAGGCGCCGATGCCGGCGCCGCTGTCGTCGGCGCAGCCCCCGACGTCATGGCCCGCGCCGACCGCTCCCTCCCTGCTTGCTTCGCTTGCTTTCTCCCTGTTGTACCCAGACCCTAGAAAGGACCTGCCATGTCGATCTCCACTGCCCACTGCGTGCCGAAGCGCGGGGTCCCGCGCCGACTGAAGTCCCTGGCCGCCGCCCTCGTGGTCGGTGCCGGCCTGCTCGCCCCCTTGGCCCACGCCGCCGTGGCGCGCGACACCCTGGTGCTGCTGGTGCCCGATGGCGCGGCCACGACCAGCTGGCCGGTGCAAGTCTGGACCGACTCGGCCGCCGAGGAGGGCATCCGCCTCAAGACGATGACGGACAGCCAGTTCCTGGCGCTGGGCAGCGCGGCGGCGTCCCAGATCGCCGGGGTGATCCTGCCCGACAGCGCGCACATCAACGCCAGCGATGCGGTGATCGCCGCCGTCACGCAGTACGCCAACCTGGGCGGCAAGCTGATGCTGGTCTACGACGCGGGCGCGTTGACCGACACCGGCTTCTACGCGCCGGGCAAGTCGCGCCTGTCGGCCCTGGCCGGCGTCGACTATGTGCTCTACGACACGCTGCTCGACCGCATGGTCGGCTTCGGCCCGGTGGTCGGCACCCAGGCGCAGATGGACGCGCTGAGCCTGCCGCCCGGCAAGTACCTGCCCTGGACGACCACGACCACCGCGGCGACCACGACCACGACGACCAGCCTGGCGACGACTTCGACGACCTCGACCACGTCGACCACCTCCAGCACCTCCACCAGCAGCGCCGTCTTCGTCAAGGCCAGCCCGGTCGATGCCGGCGGGACCAAGGCGATGCGCGCGTTCATCGAGGCGCGGGCCTTCAAGCGCATCGATGCCAGCTCGCGCAACGTGCGCCTGCTGCAGACCCAGCCGGTGCGTGACCTGCTGGGCCTGACCGCGCTGAGCTCGCTGACCGTGCCGACCAGCAGCACGACAGTGGCGGCCGTGACCGGTACGACCACGCTGGCCACCACGACCAGCAGCACGTCGACCACCACCGCATTGAACGTCGCGCCGAAGGTCACCGTGGCCACCTCCTGGCTGAGCCTGATCAACAAGCTGCTGACCGGCGGTTCGCTGTTGGGCACGACGGCGACCACCTCGGCCACCACGGCGGCTACCACTGCCGCGACCACCATGCTGCAGGCCATCAGCGGCTACGCCTACGGCCCGCTGAGCTACTTCAGCTACGTGACCCAAGGCACCTATGCCGGCACGCCGATGTTGACCTCGCCCGACCATGGACTGGTCGCCGGCACCCGCAGCGTCGGCAGTGGCAAGGTGATGTTCGTCAACATGCCGCTGGGCTACTTCAAGGCCATCGGCACCGATGGTGCGCCGCTGCACGGTTTCCTGAGCACCTTCGCGCGCGATCTGGTGAAGATGCCGACCATGTCGATGCAGCCCAAGGGCGTCGGCGGGATCGTCTACAACTGGCACGTCGACGACGGCGACGACCTGAACACCGACGTCAAGACGATTCTGGACACCAGCACGCTGCTGCGCAGCGGCCCGTTCTCGGTGCACTTCACGGCCGGGCCGGACACGGTGACGCTGGGCGACGGCCGGGGCATGAGCCTCGACACGAACACGGCGTCGCAGACGCAGTTCGCGCGGGTCAAGGCGCTGACCGTCCGTCACGAGCTGGCGGCGCACGGCGGCTGGAACCACGACCTGTACGGCCTCAACGCCAACGAGACCAACGCGGCGACCTATCTGCCCTGGGTGCAACTGAACGTCGCGGCGGTCGAGCGCCTGTACGGCAAGACCACCACGGAGTACTCCGCGCCGCAGGGCAACAACCCGACCTGGGCGGTGAACTGGCTGGAAGGCCACGGCGTGCTGGGCATGTACTTCGTCGGCGACACTGGCAGTGGCGCGGTGCGCTCCTGGCGCAGTGGAGCGCGGCTGACGCAGAACCTGTGGAGCTTCCCGATCGCGCCCCAGGGCAAGTACGCGACCTTCGAGGAGTTCGACGACTTCGGCGTCACCGACGCGACCACCAGCGCCTGGTTGCAGAGCCTGCAGGACTTCGTCGTCAGCCACCGCACCAGCCGCTTGTTCTACAACCACCCGCCGGGCGTGCGTTCGCACCAGTCGGTGGTCAGCTCGTTCATCACGCGCGGCAACACGCTGAAGACGGCCGGCCAGTTCAACTGGTACACGATGACGCAGCTGGCCAAGTTCAACCAGCGGCGTCTCGGCGTGACCTGGACGGCGACCTCGTCGCTGGGCTTCGGCAACTTCGTGGCCACGCACCCGACCTCGCTGACCGACATGACCTGGCTGCTGCCCAAGTCCTCGTACATGATGCCGTTGGTCACGTCGGGCTCTGGCTCGGTGAAGTCCGACACGAGCAACTGGATCGTCACCGCCACGGGCGGCACGACCTTGAAGTTCGTCGCGGCGGAGCTTTGACGCTGGTGGCGGTCGATGAGCGCGCGCGGCGGCGCGGCGGTGGTCCGGCGGTGGTGGGGAGGGGTCTCTAGAATCCGGCCTGGTTTCTGCCGATCCCTTACCCCTACACCGCCTGTACCGCCCATGAGCAACGCCCAGATCGCCAACGTCACCGTCCAGACCCAGGCCAACGTCTACTTCGACGGTCGCTGCGTGTCCCACGCCATCACCCTGGCCGATGGGACCAGGAAAAGCGTCGGCGTGATCCTGCCGGCGTCGCTGGTGTTCAACACCGGCGCGCCGGAAATCATGGAAACCGTCGCCGGGCGCTGCAGCGTCAAGCTGCCGGGGGCGACCGACTGGCAGAGCTTCGGCCCGGGTGAGCGCTTCAATGTGCCCGGCAACGCCAGCTTCGAGATTCGCGTCGAGGGCGAACCCTACCACTACATCTGTCACTTCGGCTGATGGACGAAGCGGTGTGAGCGGCCGCTCACACCCGGTCCGATCGGCGCCCCGATGAGCCCGGCGGCTCCTGCCCCACCCCTGCCTGTGCCGGTCGACGGCCCGTCGCCGGTGCTGCGCGTGCTCGTCGTCGATGATCACCCGGTCAATCGGCAGCTGATGGCGGCCATCCTGGAGCGCCTCGGGCACCGCTGCCAGCTCTGCGAGAACGGTGCCGAGGCGCTGGCCTGGCTGCAGGGCCATGCCTGCGACCTGGTCCTGATGGACCTGCACATGCCGGTGATGGACGGTTTCGCCGCCACCCGTGCGATCCGCGGCCTGCCACCGCCGACCGGGGCGGTGCCGGTCATCGCGCTGACTGCCGATGTGCTCGACGCCTCCCGTGAGCGCGCACTCGCCACCGGCATGAACGACTTCCTGGCCAAGCCGGTGCAGTTCGTCGTCGTCGAGGAGCTGTTGCGGCGGTATTCACCACGCGGCAGCGAAGCGCTCGCCGCGGCGTCGGCTGGCGCCACGCCGATGGCTGCGGCCAGACCTGCGCGGCTGCGCTTTCGCCGCGGCGAAGTCGCCCAATGGCTCGATCTGGAGGCGATCGCGGAGATCTGCCTCGGCGTCGGCCTGGCGGGCTACCGCAGCCTGCTCGGCGGCCTGCTCGGGGAAGAGTCCGACGCGCTGACCGAGCTGTTGCAATCGCTCGATCCTGGCGCCGATCCGGCCGGGGTGCGCGCCGCGGCGCACAAGTTCAAGGGCGCTGCAGCCAGCCTGGGCCTGAAGCGGCTGGCGGCCACTGCGGCCGAATGGGAACAGGCCGCCGCCGCGGCCCCGCTCGACGCCGAGCAGCGGGCCCGGGCAATGCAGCAGGTGAGTGACGACTTCCACCGCAGCCGAGCGTTGTGCGAGCGCATCGGCTACCTGGGCGAGTGACGCCCCGCTTGGCGAACCCCGCCGGGCCGCCGCCGGCGGGCCCATGCCCCGGAAACGACCACGCCGGACCTGGGTCCGGCGTGGGGGGGTGAAACGGCGAAGGCGGATCGCCGCTCAGGCCGCCTTGTTCATCGGCTCGGCGGGGTACTCGATGAAGCGGCTCTCGTCGGCGCGGGCGACCGCCCAGCGCACCACCACGCCGCGGCGCAGCGTCACCGCGATCTCGTGGCCGGCGCTGTCGCGCCACAGCCACTCGTCGCGGCGCTCGGTCGGGGTGCCGAGGCTGCCGGTGATGCGCAGCACCTCTTCCATCGTCATGCCGTGGGCCAGCTTGGCCTGTACGCGCACGATGCTGTCGATCGAGCCCTTGGGTCGTTCTGCGGCGTGCTGCAGCGTGCGGGTGGCCTGGTTGAACTGCAGGATCATCCAGAACGCGATCAGCGTGACACCCAGGACGATGCCGCGCCAGCCGTACACATAACCACCGACCAACATTGCCGACCCCGCCAGCACCATGCCCGTGCTCTTGTTCGTCAACTTCAGGTTCATCACATCCTCGCCCCGCGCAGGCTTGTCGAAAGTGAAAATTATCCCGCGGGAAGGCGTTCAAGCCCAGCCGGGCGGGTTCCGGAACCGGGCCTCGCCACGGATCGTGCAGCGTAACAACAGGGATTGTGTGCCGAATTACCGCGCGCAGCCGGCCCTCCCGCCGGATCCGGGGCCCCCGGCGTGGTCGGATCACGCAGTGCTGCTGCCCCCTTCCAGTGCACGCACCCGGTCGATCGCCTGCTCGATGCGCTCCACGCCGTGCAGCTCCAGCCCCTCGATGGGCTTCTTCGGCAGGTTGGCCTTGGGCACCACCGCCACCGAGAAGCCCAGCTTGGCCGCCTCCTTGAGGCGCTCCTGGCCGCGCGGGGCGGGGCGCACCTCGCCGGCTAGGCCCACCTCGCCGAAGGCAACGAAGCCGCGCGGCAGTGCCTTGCCCCGCAGCGAACTCTGGATCGCCAGCAGCACCGCCAGATCGGCCGCCGGCTCGCTGATGCGCACGCCGCCCACCGCGTTGACGAAGACGTCCTGGTCGAAGCAGGCCACCCCCGCGTGGCGGTGCAGCACCGCCAGCAGCATGGCCAGGCGGTCGCGGTCCAGGCCGACGGACAGCCGCCGCGGGCTGGGCCCGCCCGAATCCACCAGCGCCTGGATCTCCACCAGCATCGGCCGCGTGCCCTCCAGCGTCACCAGCACGCACGACCCTGGCACCGGCGCGCCGTGGGTCGACAGAAAGATCGCGCTCGGGTTGGTCACCCCCTTCAGGCCCTTTTCGGTCATCGCGAACACGCCGATCTCGTTGACCGCGCCGAAGCGGTTCTTGATCGCCCGCACCAGGCGGAAGCTGCTGTGCGTGTCGCCCTCGAAGTACAGCACCGTGTCGACGATGTGCTCCAACACGCGTGGGCCGGCCAGCGCGCCCTCCTTGGTCACGTGGCCCACCAGCACCATCGTGCAGCCGCTGGCCTTGGCGGTGCGGGTGAGCTGCGCGGCGCACTCGCGCACCTGCGCCACCGATCCAGGGGCGGAGCTGAGCTGGTCGGAATAGAGCGTCTGGATCGAGTCGATCACGCAGAACGCGGGCGCCTCGCTGGTCAGCGTGGCCTGGATGCGCTCCAGGCCGATCTCGGCCAGCACACGCAACTGCCGGCCCGCCAGCCCGAGCCGGTGCGCGCGCAGCGCGACCTGCGCGCCGGATTCCTCGCCGGTCACGTAGAGCACCTTCATCTGCTGCGACAGCGCCTCGGCCGCCTGCAGCAGCAGGGTGGACTTGCCGATGCCTGGGTCGCCGCCGATCAGCACCACGCCGCCTTCGACCACGCCGCCGCCCAGCACGCGGTCCAGCTCCTCCAGCCCGGTGGGTGTGCGCGCGACGTCGGCGGCCTCGATGTCGGCCAGCGTCGCCACCGGCTGGCTGCGCGCCAACGCCTGGTAGCGGTTCTTCGCCGCGCCGGCCGCCGGCTCCGCGACGGTTTCCTCCAGCGTGTTCCAGGCGTTGCAACTGGGGCACTTGCCCAGCCACTTCGGGCTCGTGCCACCGCATTCGCTGCAGGTGTAGATCGTCTTGGCTCGGCTCATGCCGCATTGTCGGGGGGCAATGGGACGGTCCGCTTGCGTCGACAATAGAGGGTTTGTTGGAGCCCTTTCATGGATTGGTCCACCTGGCTTGCCTTCTTTGCTGCGTCCTGGGCGATCAGCCTGTCGCCGGGCGCCGGCGCGATCGCGGCGATGAGCGCGGGGCTGAGCCATGGCTTCCTGCGCGGCTACGCAATGACGCTGGGGCTGGTGCTGGGCATCTGGACGCAGATCCTGGTCGTCGGCCTGGGGCTGGGCGCGCTGATCGCCACCTCGGCGCTGGGCTTCACGCTGGTCAAGTGGGCTGGCGCGGCCTACCTGATCTGGCTGGGCGTCCAGCAGTGGCGTGCCCCGGCCAAGCCGCTGGTGGCCGAGGCCGCGCCGGATGAGCTGGGCGGTGGCGAGCGCACCCGGCGGCGTGAGCTGGTGCTGCGCGGCTGGATGATCAACACCGTCAACCCCAAGGGCACGGTCTTCCTGCTCGCGGTGGTGCCGCAATTCCTGGAGCTGGCGCAGCCGCTGGCGCCGCAGTACGGCGTGATCGCGCTGACGCTGGGCTTCACCGACCTGGTGGTGATGGCCGGCTACACCGTGCTGGCCGCGCGCGTGCTGCGCAGCCTGCGCGAGGCGCAGCACATCCGCGCGATGAACCGCGTGTTCGGCTCGCTCTTCGTCGGCGCCGGGGCGCTGCTGGCCACCTTCAAGCGCGCCGTCTGATCCCGCCCACTGCAGGCGGGAGCGTCACTCCGTCACCCGGCCGCGCCCGGCCTTGATGCCCGCGCGCAGGGTCTTGCCCTCCAGGCGGCGCTGCTGCGAGCCCCGCGTCGGCCGGGTGGCGCGGCGGGTCTTCGGCACATGCGCGGCGGCATCGACCAGCTCCTGCAGGCGCTGCAGCGCCTCGGCCTGGTTCATCGGCAGGCTGCGGTGCGATTGGGCCTTGATGACGATCACGCCGTCGGCGCTGATGCGCGCGTCCGGCCACTGCAGCAGCCGTGCCTTGACCACCGCCGGCAGCGACGAGGCGCGGATGTCGAATCGCAGGTGGACGGCGTTGGCGACCTTGTTGACGTTTTGCCCCCCGGCCCCTTGCGCGCGGATGGCGCTGAGCTGAACCTCGGCCGGGTCGATCCGGTTGGGCATGGCTGCCGCCCCGCCGACGCCGCTTCAGGCGCGGGCGAACCAGGCGCGCGCGTCGGCCACGTCCTGGGCGATGCCGGCCTGCAGGGCGGGCAGCCCGTCGTAGCGGCGCTCGTCGTGCAGCTTGTGCAGCAGCTCGACCTGCACGACGCGGCCGTAGGCGCCCTCGCTGGCGAGCGAGGCCGGCCATTCGAGGCAGTGGACCTCCAGCAGCACGCGGCCGGCGTCTTCCACCGTCGGGCGCACGCCCAGGCTGGCCACGCCCTGCAGCGGTACGTCGGCCAGGCCGAAGACCTGCACGACGAAGATGCCCTGCGCCGCCGGCCGCGGGTGGCCGAAGCGCAGGTTCAGGGTGCGAAAGCCCAGCTCGCGCCCCAGCTTGCGCCCATGCAGCACATGCCCGGAGACGCTGTAGGGCCGGCCGAGCAGCGCGGCGGCGCGCGGCATGTCGCCGTGCTCGAGCGCGTCGCGCACCGCGGAGCTGGACACGCGCAGGCCGTGCACCTCGTAGCTGAGCATGCGCGCCACGTCGAAGCCGGCGCGCTCGCCCGCGGCGTCCAGCATCGCGTAGTCGCCGGCGCGCCTGGCGCCGAAGCGGAAGTCGTCGCCCACCAGCACGTAGCGGGCACCCAGGCCGCTGCGCAGCACGTCCTCGACGAAGGCCTCGGGTGGCTGGCTGGCGAAGCGCGCGTTGAAGGGCATCAGCACGACCTGGTCGATGCCGCAGCGCTCCAGCTCCAGCAGCTTGTCGCGCAGCGTGGCCACGCGCGAGGGCGCCAGCTCGGGCTTGCCGCTGCGCTGCGCGAAGTAGTCGCGCGGGTGAGGCTCGAAGGTCATCACGCAGCTGGGCAGGCGGCGGTGGCGCGCCTCGCTGGTCAGCAGCGCCAGCATGGCCTGGTGGCCGCGGTGCACGCCGTCGAAGTTGCCGATGGTCAGGGCGCAGGCCGGGGCGATGCCCGGGTGGTGGTGGCCGCGGAAGATGCGCATGTCACGGATTATCGGCCGCCGCCCCGGGCTCTGCAGGCCGAGGCGGCGGTCCGGATGCCCCGGCGGCGTCAAGCCTGGGCGATCGTCTCCGGCCGGATCGGCGTGCGGCGCACGCGCTTGCCGGTGGCGGCGAAGACCGCGTTGGCCAGTGCCGGGGCCATCAGCGAGGTGGCGGGCTCGCCGATGCCGCCGGGCTTCTCCCGGCTCTCGATCAGTGTGATGTCGATCGCCGGCACCTCGTTGTGGCGCATCACCCGGTAGCTGTCGAAGTTGAACTGCTGCACCCGACCCTTGTCGACGGTGATCTCGCCCCAGAGCGCGGCCGACAGGCCGTAGACCACGCTGGACTGGATCTGCGCCTCCACCGTGTCGGGGTTGACCATGCGGCCAGGGTCGGCCACCACGGTGACGCGGTGCACCTGCGGCGCGCCGTCCTTCATCGAGATCTCCAGCACCGCGCCGATGTGGGTCTCGTAGCCCTCGAACACGGCCACGCCCCGGTAACGCCCTGCCGCGGCCGGCGTACCCCAGCCGGCCTTGGCGGCCAGGGTCTTCAGCACGTTGGCCAGGCGCGGCTGGGTTTCCAGCAGCGAGAGCCGGTAGGCCACCGGGTCCTTGCCGGCGGCGGCGGCCAACTCGTCGATGAAGCTCTCGTTGGCGAAGGTGTTCATGTTGTGGCTGACCGCGCGCCAGTAGCCCACCCTCAGACCCGCGTCGTGCTTGACCGCATCGTGGCGTGCCGCCGGAATGTCGTACAGCGGCACGGCCGCTTCGATCATCAGGCCGTCCGGTGCGTCGGCCGGCAGGTTGAACACCCGGCCGGTCACCGACTGTGAGGCCACCCGCCAGGTCAGCGCGGTGGGCTTGCCGTCCGAGCCGATCGCAGCGGCGAGCTGGTGCACGCCCAGCGGGCGGTAGAAGTCGTGCTGCATGTCGTCTTCGCGCGTCCACACCAGCTTGACCGGCTTGCCCACCGCCTGGCTGATCAGAGCGGCCTGGATGGCGTAGTCGAAGTCGATGCGGCGCCCGAAGCCGCCGCCCAGGAAGGTGTTCTCCACCGTCACCGTCTTCGGATCGAGCCCGACGATCTTGGCGATCGCGCCCTGCAGCGCGTCCGGCCACTGCGTCGGCCCCACCAACAGCGCCCGGTCGGCGCGCACGTCGGCGGTGTAGTTCATCGGCTCCATCGGAGCGTGCGACAGGTTCTGCGTCACGTACTCGGCACGCAGCAGCTTGCCGCCTTGTGCCGTGGCCTGCGCGATCAGCGCATCCGCATCGCCCTGCTTCTTCACCGGGAAGGGCTTGCCGTTGGCCAGTGCGGACCGGGTGCCTTCGACCATCGCAGCGGTGTTCAGCCCGGCATTCGGGCCCTCGTCCCACTCGATGACCAGCTGGTCGCGCGCCTGCGCGGCCTGCCAGTAGCCCTGGGCCACCACGGCGACGCCGTCGGGGATCTGCACCACGTCGATCACGCCGGGCATCGCGCGGGCCTTGGTCGCATCGAAGAACTTCACCTTGCCGCCCTGCACCGGGCACTGCGCCAGCGAGGCGTAGACCATGCCGGGCAGCTTGACGTCGATGCCGAAGCGCGCCGTGCCGTTGACCTTGGCGGGGGTGTCCAGGCGCGGGGTGCGCTTGCCGACGATGCGGAACTGGCTGGGGTCCTTCAGCGCCACCTTCTCCGGCGCCTTGAGCTTGGCGGCATCGGCGGCCAGCTGGCCGTAGGTGGCGCGGCGGCCCTTGGGGCCCAGGACCCTGCCGTCTTCGGCGCGCAGCGTGCTGGCGTCCACCTTCCAACGCTCGGCGGCGGCGGCGATCAGCATCTCGCGCACCTGCGCGCCGGCCAGGCGCTGGCGCTCCCAGCCTTCGCGCACCGAGGTCGAGCCGCCGGTGAGCTGCAGGCCGAAGATCATCGCGTTGCCGTAGGCCTTGCCGGGGGGCGCGAAGGCCACCTTGACCTTGCGCAGGTCGACGTTCAGCTCCTCGGCCAGCAGCATCGGCATCGAGGTGAACACGCCCTGGCCCATCTCGGCGCGCGCCGAGATCAGCGTGATGCTGTTGTCGTCGGCGATGTGGACCCAGGCGTTGGGCGTGTGCACCAGGCCGGCCGCGGCGGCGGGGCCGGCGGGGATGGCGAATCCGACCATCAGGCCGCCGCTGAGGGCGGCCGAGGACTTGAGAAAGCTGCGGCGCGAAAGTTCGATGTGCTTCATGGTGGCGCTCTCCTTGGCCTCAGGCCTTGCCGCGGCGCATCTCGGCGGCGGCGGTCTTGATCGCGGCGCGCACGCGCACGTAGGTGCCGCAGCGGCAGAGGTTGCCCTTCATCGCTTCGTCGATCTGGGCGTCGCTTGGGTTCTTGTTGCTCGCCAGCAGGGCGGCCGCGCTCATCAGCTGGCCGCTTTGGCAGTAGCCGCACTGCGGCACGTCGTGGGCGATCCAGGCCTTCTGCAGCGGGTGGCTGTTGTCTTTGGACAGGCTCTCGATGGTGGCAACCGACCGGTCGCTGGCGCGCTTGAGCGGCGTCGAGCAGGAGCGGATCGGCTCGCCGTCCAGGTGCACCGTGCAGGCGCCGCAGAGCTTGGCGCCGCAGCCGAACTTGGTGCCGGTCAGGCCCAGCTCGTCGCGCAGGACCCAGAGCAGCGGGGTCTCCGGGTCGGACTGGGCCGTGGTGGCCCGGCCGTTGAGGGTCAGTTTCACGCTCATCGTCTCCTCCAAAACAGCCATGGGGCCAACTGCCCCATGATCCACATCAAGAAGACTAGATCCGCGAACGCAAAAGGATGCAGCGTACTTACCCGTGCAAGCTGCAGTGCTTCGGCGCGCACCCGTCGCGCCAGTGACAAAGGCCGGGAGCGCGTTTCAACCTGCGGCCGACCCGATCACCGCCGGGTCGTCGATCCAGCGCCACTGGCCGGGCGCGAGATCGGCCGGCAGTGCCAGCGCGCCGAAGCGGCTGCGGTGCAGCGCCTCGACGTGGTTGCCCACCGCGGCCACCATGCGCTTGACCTGGTGGTACTTGCCTTCGCCCAGCGTCATGCGTAGCGCGCATTCGCCACTTCGTTCGCAGGCCAGCACGCGCACGAGGTTCGGCTCGTCGTGCAGCTTGACGCCGGCGCGCAGCTTCTCGATCTGGCCATCCTCGACCGGGCGGGCGGTGGTGACCTCGTAGACCTTCGGCACGTGGCGCTTGGGGTGCGTCAGGCGGTGGATCAGCGCGCCGTCGTCGGTCAGCAGCAGCAGGCCGGTGGTGTCCACATCCAGCCGGCCCACCGGCTGCACGTCGCGCCGGCGCAGCGGGCCGGGCAGCAGCGTCAGCACGCTGGGCCAGGCCGAGGGCTTCTGCGAGCACTCGAAGCCGGCCGGCTTGTGCATCAGGACCACCGCCTGGGCGTGGTAGGGCCAGACCTGGCCCTCGACCTCCAGCACCAGCCCCTCGGTGGCCACCGGCTCGAAGGGGTCGGTGAGCGTGCGGCCGTTCACCCGCACCAGCCCGGCGGCGACCAGGCCTTCGCACTCGCGGCGCGCGCCCAGGCCCTGGCTGAAGAGGGCGTCGGCCAGCGCCAGCGTGGCCGGTGCGCCGGCGGTCGTGTTCTTGCGGGCCATCAGCGGCGCTCCGGTGTGTCCAGCGGGCTCAGTGGGTTCAGGTCGGCGGCGGCAGGCAGGCGCGTGCCGTCGGGCAGCGTCAGGCCGGTCGCGGCGGCGATGGCGTTGACGATGGCGCGCGCGGTGGCTTCGGCCGCCAGGGCGCCCAGCACCGTCAGGTCGGCCTGGCCCTCGGCGGCGCCGGTGGCCAGCGCGAAGAGGGTGTCGCCGTCGGTCATCGTGTGCACCGGCGAGATGGCGCGGGCCAGGCCGTCGTGCGCCATCGTCGCCAGCTTGTTGGCCTGGGCCTTGGTCAGCGCGGCGTCGGTGGCGACGATGCCGATCGTGGTGGCCATGCCGGCCAGCGCACCGGCCGGCAGGTCGCCGGCGACCAGGCGGGCGGCGGTGT
>DAOLLE010000035.1:5600-12335 GCA_035331205.1 Burkholderiaceae bacterium | reverse complement strand
GTCGCCCCGTCGCCGCCGCTCCCGTCCGCAACGCGCGCCCGATGTGGCAGCGCCACCGCAGCTGGATCGCCGCCGCCGCGCTGCTGGCCCTGGCCGCCCTGCCGGTGCGCATGACCCTGCGCGCCCCCGGTGAGCTGGTGCCGCGCGAGCCCACGGTGCTGCGCGTGGCGCTGGAAGGCACGATCCAGCGCCTGCGGGTGGAGCCCAACCAGGTAGTCCAGGCCGGACAGGTCGTGGCCGAGCTGGACGACGCCACCCAGGCCAGCCGGCTGCAGGTGGCCCGCCAGGCACTCGGCACCGCCGAGGCCGAGTGGCGCCAGACCAGCCAGCTCGCGCTCAGCGACCCGCGCGCCAAGGTGCAGCTGGCCACCGCCCAGGGCAAGTACGAGGAGAAGGCCGCCGAGGTCCGTTTTCTGGAGCAGCAGGTGCAGCGCACCGCCCTGCTGGCGCCGCACGCCGGCGTGGTGCTGGTCGACGACCCGGGCAGCTGGAGCGGGCGCACCGTTGCCGCGGGCGAGGCCATCATGCGCCTGGCCCAGCCGCAGGATCAGGAGCTGGAGGCCTGGCTGCCGGTGGGCGACGCGATCGACCTGCCGGCCGGCTCGGCGATGCAGCTGCACCTGGCCAGCCGGCCGGGCACGCCGGTCGCCGCCACGCTGCGGCTGTACGCCTACGAGGCCGAGCGCCGCCCGGACGGCGGCTACGCCTACCGCCTGCGCGGCACGCTCAGCGGCAGTGACCGCGAGCGCCTGGGTGCGCGCGGCACGGTGCGCATCGACGGGCCGCGGGTGCCGCTGATCTACTGGGTGCTGCGCCGGCCGCTGGCCGCTCTGCGCGAGGTGACCGGGCTGTGAATACCGCCGCCATCCCCCTGCCCCTGCCCGCCGCGGGCGGACCCTTGCCCGGCCTGCCCTGGCCCACGCTGCGCGAGGACCTGCAGCTGCACCACGGCGCCGCGCTGCCCGACGGCCAGCCCAGCTGGACGCTGCACGACCCGGTGCGCCACCGCTTCCACCGCATCGACTGGCTGACCTACGAGGTGCTGTGCCGCTGGTGGCTGGGCGACGCCACGCTGATCGCCCGGCAGATCGGGGACCAGACCACGCTGCTGGTCGACGAGGCCCACGTGCTGCAGGTCGTGCAGATGGCGCGCCAGCACCAGTGGGTGCTCCCGCAGATGGCCACGGCGGCCCCCGCCCGGCCCCAGGGCGACCTGCGCGCCGCGCTGACCTGGCTGCTGCACCACTACCTGTTCTTCCGCATTCCGCTGATCGACCCGGACCGGCTGCTGCAGCGCCTGCTGCCGCGCCTGGCCTGGCTGGGCTCGGCGGCGTTCACCCGGCTGAGTGCGCTGGCGCTGCTGATCGGCCTGGCCGGCCTGGCGCGCCAGTGGGACGAGGCCACGCACGCCTGGCTGGACCTGCTGTCCTGGCGCGGCGCGCTGCTCTACGGCCTGACGCTCACGGGGGTGAAGCTGGCGCACGAGTTCGGCCACGCGCTGGTGGCCCGCCACCACGGCCTGCGCGTGCCGACGATGGGCGTGGCCTTCATGGTGCTCTGGCCGGTGGCCTACACCGACACCAGCGAGGCTTGGCGGCTGGCCGATGCCCGCGCGCGCCTGCGCATCGCCGCCGCGGGCGTGCGCACCGAGCTGACGCTGGCGGCCTGGGCCACGCTGGCCTGGAGCCTGCTGCCCGACGGGCCGCTGCGCACCGCCGCCTTCATCGTCGCGACGATGACCTGGGTCAGCAGCGTGCTGATCAACCTCAGCCCCTTCATGCGCTTCGACGGCTACTTCTTGCTCAGCGACGCGCTGGACCTGCCCAACCTGCACGAGCGCGCCTTCGCGCTGGCGCGCTGGCAGCTGCGCCGCGGGCTGCTGGGCTGGCAGGCCGAGCCCCCCGAAATCTGCCCCCCCACGCGACGGCACGCGCTGGTCGCCTTCGCCTGGGCCACCTGGGCCTACCGGCTGGGGCTGTACCTGGGCATCGCCTGGATGGTCTACACCTACGCCTTCAAGGCCCTGGGCCTGCTGCTGCTGGCCGTCGAGCTGGGCTGGTTCATCGCCGCCCCGGTGTGGCGCGAGCTGGGTGACTGGGCCAAGGGCCGCGGCGCCTGGCTGCGCCAGCGGCGCGCCGCCCTCAGCGCACTCGTGCTGGTCGGCCTGGGGGCGCTGGCCGCCCTGCCCTGGCCGGTGCGTGAATCCGCCGGCGCCCTGCTGACCCCCGCGCGCGAACTGACGCTGCAGCTGCCCAGCAGCGCCACCCTGCAGCAGCTGCCGCCCCACCTGGGCCAGGCGGTGCGCCAGGGTGAGCTGCTGCTGGCCGCCGACGCCCCGGTGCTCACGGCCCGGCTTTCGGTGATCGCCTCCCGGGTGCAGCAGCTCGAGCAGCAGGTGGCCGCCGCCTCGCTGGGCGGCGAGCAGCAGGCGCAGTGGAACTCGCTGCAGGCCGCGCTCGCCACCGCGCGGGACGAGGCCCGTGCCGTCACCGAGGAGCTCGGGCGCTTCCAGCCGCACGCGCCCTTCGACGCGGTGGTGGTGGAGGTCGACCCCAGCCTGCGCGCCGGCGTGCCGGTGAGCGAGCGCCAGCCGCTGGTCAAGCTCGCCAGCCCCGGCGCCTGGCGGGTGGTGGCCTACGTGTCGGAGACCGCCGCCGGCCAGCTGCACAGCGGCGACGCCGCGGCCTTCACCGCCGACGCCGAGCCCCTGCACCGCCGGGCCGCACGCATCGTCAGCATCGCCCCGCACGCCAGCGCGGTGATGCCCGAGGCCGTGCTCGCGCAGGCCCAGGGCGGGTTGATCGACGCCCGCGAGCACAACGGCCACTGGCTGCCGGTGCAGCCGCTGTACCGGGTGGAGCTGGCCCTCGACGCCCCGCCCGAGCTGGCCCTGCGCCACTGGCGCGGCCACGTCGTGCTCGACCTGCCCGCGCACAGCCTCTGGGCCCGGCTCTGGCGCGCCGCCAGCGAGGTCTGGGTGCGCGAAGCCGGGTTCTGATCCCTCCGGCCATCGGGCCACGCCGCGCCCTGCGGCGCGGCATCCCTATGGCGCAGCAACGTCGCCGACCTTGCGCGCTTTGCGCCCACGGCGACCGTCCGTCCGGACGAACGGCCGATCCGTCCGGATGAGCGGCACAGCCGCCGGCTGACGCCGCGGCGGCGCTCACCTACGATGGCAGCAGCCTCGAAATGAAAAATGCTGCCATGCCCATCGCCCACTTTGCGAAATCCACCGCCGCCGCACGGCAACGCGGCTTCACGCTGATGGAGCTGATGATCACCGTCGCGGTGATCGGCATCCTCTCCGCCGTCGCCCTGCCGGCCTACACCGACTACCTGCGCCGCGGCCGCCTGCCCGAGGCCTTCACCGCCCTGAGCACCTACCAGATCAAGCTGGAACAGTACTTTCAGGACAACCGCAAGTACGGCGACACCACCTGTGGTCCGGCGCTGCCCACGGAACCGAAGTTCTTCACCATTACGTGCAACCTGAAGGGGACTGGCTACGAGTTGCAGGCCACCAGCACCACCGTCGGTGGCGGCAAGCACGTCTACACCATCGACCAGTCGGGCACCAAGACCACGACCTACTTCAAGGGGAAGCCCTACAGCCCCGCCAAGGCCTGCTGGCTCGTGAAGGGCGGCGAATGCTGAGGCCGCCACGCGTCGCAGGCGCGCCGGCTCGGGTGCACGGCCTGACGATCATCGAACTGCTGGTCACCGTGACGGTGTTGGGGCTTCTGCTGCTCGCCATCATGCCCAGCGTCACCGAGTGGCTGCGCAGCACCGAGGTGCGCAATGCGGCCGAGTCCATCGTCGCCGGCCTGCAGAAGACCCGCGCCGAGGCGGTGCGGCGCAACCAGCCGGTGCTGTTCTCGCTGGTCAGCACCGTGCCCGAACAACCGGGCCAGCTGGGCAGCGACTGCGCGCTGTCGGCCACGTCGGCGTCCTGGGTGGTGAGCCTGGTCAGCCCGGAGGGCAAGTGCGACGTGGCCCCGAGCGAGACCACCGCCCCGCAGATCATCGAGAAGCATGCGCAGGGTGACGGGGCCCGCAGCGCCGTGATCGCGACCTTCCTGGACAAGACGTGCAAGACGACCACGACCACGACTCAGGTCAAGTTCGACAGCTTCGGCCGCCCGAGCGGCGAGGCCACCGCACTGCGCTGCTTCAAGGTCACCCATGCCTCCGGCAGTGCCACGACCATTCAGATCGAGCTCGACGCGGGCGGTGGCGTTCGCAGTTGCCTGCCCGAACTGAAGGTCGCCAATGACCCGCGCCTGTGCACCACGCCTTGAGACCATGAACCGACTCCGAAGCAACCGACGCATGGCCGCTCCACGAGGCTTCGCGCTCATCGAAGCCCTGATCGCGCTGTTGATCTTCACCCTGGGCACCCTGGGCTTGGTGGGCCTGCAGGTGTCGATGGCCAGGGCCAATTCCAGCGCGAAATTCCGTGCCGATGCCGCTGCCCTGGCCAACGATCTGGTCGGCACGATGTGGGCCGACGCGCCCCACATCGGCTCCTACGCCACCACGGCCTGCCCGACCTATGCGCCCTGCGCGGCCTGGATCGGCCGCCTGCAGGCCCGCCTGCCCGGCTCGAGCTACGCCATCGACGCCAATGGCAGCGACGGCACGGTGGAGGTGACCATCCAGTGGTCGATGCCAGAGGAAGGCGTGCACACCTTCAAGACCGCCACGGCGGTCAACATGAACCCAGCCTCGTGACCATGGCCAAGACGATGTGCTCCCCCTCAGCGACGCCCAGCGCTGCGCGCCGGCCGCCGCACCGCCCGTGGCAGCGCGACGAGTCCGGCGTCAGCCTGATCGAGCTGCTGGTCGGCATGGCCATCGGCCTGCTGACGGTGCTGGTGATCACCCAGGTGATGAGCCTGTACGAGAGCCAGAAGCGCAGCACCACCGCGGGCGCCGACGCGCAGATCAACGGCGCGGTGGCGCTGCACGCGCTGCAGCGCGAGCTGCAGATGGCCGGCTGGGGCATGACCAGCGGTGGCGCTGCCGGCTGCCAGACGCGCTACAAGTTCCAGACCGCGGCGACGCGGGAGTTCAGCCTGGCGCCGGTGGAGATCGGCGACGGCGGCAGCGGCGGGGCCGACACCCTGACCATTCGCCGCGGCGGGGACAGTCAGGGCGCCGCGCTGCCGGTCAAGATCAAGGGCCACTTCCGCAACGCCACCCAGTTCGACCTCGACGGAGCGACGAACATCGCCTTCGCCCAGAGCGATCTGGTGCTGGCGGTGCCCAAGACCCTGGTCAAGGACAGCTTCTGGTGCGTCCTGTTCAACGTCAGCGAGACAGCGGCCACCGGCGCCATCGCCATCAAGCACGAGGTGATCAGCGCCGCCCCCTGGAACCAGAGCGGCAACGACAACCCGGACAACTCACCCGTCGCGCCGGCCACCGTGGCGCTGCACATCTACCCGGGCGCCGGCGCCAGCGACGTCGCTTTCGAAGCGGGCAGCTACATCGTCAACCTGGGCTCGCTGGTGGGTGCGCGCTACCGCATCCAGCAGGGCAAGCTCCAGAAGGCCGATGTCTCGCTGCTCAAGACCACGGGGCCGGTGGCGCCCCTACCTGCGGACGAGAAGTGGCAGGACCTGCAGCCCCAGATCGTCGATCTGCAGGCGGTCTACGGCAAGGACAACTCGGACCCACGCGACAACGTCGCCGACGTCTGGAACAGCAGCACACCGACGACGGCGGAGGAATGGTCGCGTGTCGTGGCGGTGCGCATCGCCCTGGTGGCACGCAGCGCCCACTTCGAAAAAGAGGAAGTCACCGCGGCCCGCCCGGCCGACTGCTCGAAAGGTCCGCCCACGACCGGGAGCTATCCCGTCTGGAGCCCGGCCGGCGACGGCAACTGGGAGTGCCTGAACGTCAACGGCCAGTCCGACTGGCAGCACTTTCGCTACAAGGTCTTCGAGACCGTCGTGCCGCTGCGCAACGTGCTGTGGCAGTCCTGAGGGTGCACGCCATGACCCGAATCGCTCTGCAACGTCCTCCTCATCCTCCTCGTCCTGAGCGCAGTGAGCAGCGCGGCGTCTCGCTGGTGTTCTCGCTGCTGGCGCTGGTGGCGCTGTCCCTGGCCGCCGTCGCGCTGATCCGGGCGGTGAACACCGGCACCGGCATCCTGGGCAACCTCGGCTTCAAGCAGGACAGCCTGCTCGGCGCCGACGACGCCACGCGGGTGGCCATCGATTGGCTCGGCGGCAAGGTGGCCAGCTCCGTCGCCGACCTCAATGCGGACATCAGCGCCAGCGGCTACTACGCCGCCGACCGAGCCAGCCTGAACGCCACCGGCTCCAGCAGCTCCACGGCCACCGCGATGATCGACTGGACCGGCAAGGGCTGCGGCGGCGCCATCACCGCAGCAAACTGCCTGAGTCCGACCACCGTCGACCCGTCGAAGTTGAAGATGAAGGACAAGGGCATCACCGCGCAGTACCTGATCCTGCGCCTGTGCGACCAGGCCGGCGATCCCAGCGTCCCCGGCAGCACGATCCGCTGCAACACGCCGATGGCTGCGAGCAAAACCCCGGCCGAAACCCGCAATGCGCCGACCTCGACGAATCCCAAGCGGGCGGCCTCCACGGGCCAGTCGCAGTACTACCGCATCGTGGTGCGCGCCAAGAGCGCGCGCGATACCTTCAGCTTCACCGACACGGTGGTGCATTTCTGATCACCCCCGGAACCGTCACCATGAACCGCCCC
>DAOLLE010000035.1:0-5500 GCA_035331205.1 Burkholderiaceae bacterium | reverse complement strand
GCCAACTGGTACGCCTATTACCGCACCCGCATCATGATGATGCGCACCGGATCCGGTCAGGCGATGGCCAAACTGGGTGACGCTTACCGTGTCGGCTTCACGACGATTCATTATGGCGACAAAGACTCACCGAACAAGTCGCTGTTCCTGGAGATGGCCAATTTCACGGGAACGACGGTCGATTCGCAACGGGGAAAATTCTTCGATCTGCTCTACAACAAGGTCGTCGTGCCCGCCGAGGGTGCCTATACCCCGCTGAGAACGATCCTGTCCGCGGCGGGTCGTTACTACGGTAACAAGCTCACAGGCCTTGCCGATCCCTTGGACAACAAGGAGCCGGGCAGCACAACCCCGCTTCGGTATTCCTGCCAACGAAACTACACCCTGCTGGCCACCGACGGTTACTGGAACAGCGACACCAGCGTCGTCAAACTCGACGGCACGGCCATCGGCGACGAGGACGCTTCCGACAGTTTTCCCTACAACGGCAAGGGCGCGGTGGGCTCACTGGCCGATGTGGCCGAGTATTACTACAAGACTGACCTGCGCACCGAAACCGGCATGGACGGCGTCCAGAACATGGGATTGTTCACGCTGGGCCTGGGGCTGAACGGCACCCTCACCGCCAGCGACTGGCCGGCCCTGCTGGCAGGCACCAAGAGTTGGCCGGTACCCAGCGTGCTCACCGGGGCCAGCACTTGGGGCGACGCGACCCACATCGACGACCTCTGGCACGCGGCGGTCAATGGCCGAGGGCAGTATTTCAATGCTACCAACGCGGCGTCTCTGATTTCCGCCATCAGCAGTGCCTTCAAGAGCATCGACGCCAAGCAGAGCACCGGTGCGGCGGCAGCGTCCAGCAACCAGACGCCGGTCAGCGGGGACGATTGGCTGCTGCTGCCCAGCTACAAGAGCATCGAGTGGACCGGTGATTTGAAGGCCTTCCACTTCACGAACGACGGCAAGACGGTGACGGCACCCGACACCACGACGGCCACGCCGGACTGGAGTGCCGCCAAGAAGCTGTCCGCGCTGGCCGCTGCGGGCACCCGAACGATCAAGTTCAACGCCAAGGGCAAGCTGGATACCTTCGACGTCACGAATCTGACCGCCGCGAGCATGGTCAGCCACTTCAACGTCGACTGCAGCGGCACAGCGCCCAAGCTGTCGCAATGCACAGATGGATCGCTCTTGTCGACGGTGAAGGGCACCGCCACCGCAGCAAGCCTGATCGGCTACCTCACAGGCTCCAATGCCAATGAGAAAACCTCGTCGACCGACACCACGAAGGTGTTTCGCAAGCGCGAGTCCTTGCTGGGCGACATGGTCAACGCTGCACCGGTGTTTCTCGGCAAACCGCCGTTCAGCTACGTCGACGCGGGCTACGCCAGTTATGTGAGCACCAACGCCAATCGAACCAAGGTCGCCTTTGTGGCCGCCAACGACGGCATGCTGCACGCCTTCAAGGTCGATACCGACGCCAATGGCGGGGGCACCGAATTGTGGGCCTTCGTGCCCACCGCGGTCATGCCCGAACTGTATCGGCTGGCCGATTCGGATTACGGCAGCAAGCACCGCTATTTCATCGATGCCACGCCGGTGGTGGCCGACGTCTATGGTGCAGCCAAGGGCGAAGCCACCAAGACCTGGCGGTCGATCCTGATCGGCGGGCAAGGGGCAGGTGGACGCAGCTACTTCGCGCTGGACGTGACCAATCCCGCCGCACCGAAATTGCTTTGGGAGTACGGCTCGACGACGGCATTCAGCGGCAGCTACGCCGGTTTCGTGACGCAGGACAACCTGGGGCTGACCTATGCCAGCCCCATCGTCACCAAGCGGCCGTCCGATGGACGCTGGGTGGCCGTTTTCCCCTCCGGGCTGAACAATGTGTCGCCTGGCGATGGCAAGGCGCGCCTGTTCGTGGTCGACGCCCTGACCGGTGAAGAACTGCTGACCAGCACGGAACTCGACAAACTCGCCACCACCCCCGGCGACACCACCCGCTCGGGCGACATCATGCGCATCGAAGGCTGGGTGGATTCCGAGACCAACAACACCGCCCGGCGTTTCTACGGTGGTGACCTGCAGGGCAATCTCTGGCGCTTCGACCCCTTCGATACGACGCTACCCGCCGGCAAGGAGGTCGTTCAAGTCGGACAGGCCACCGACCCCAGCGGCAACCCACAGCCCATCACGACCCGGCCGCTGCTGTCGGAGATTTCCGTGGGCGCAGCCGGGACCAAGACGGCCCTGATTTCGTTCGGTACGGGTCGGTTCCTGGCCAACAGCCCCGATTTCAGCGATACCGGCATCCAGACCATCTACACGGTCAAGGACGCGCTACAAGCCACCGGCATCGGCAAGCTGCGGGTCAAGGACGAAGGCAATCTGGTCGAGAAGAAAATGGGCAGCGACCGTGTGACGCTCGATACCACGACGGTGGACTGGACCACCCGAAATGGCTGGTATGTCGACCTGAACGCGGACAGCAATTCCGGCGAGCGCATCGTGATCGATGGCCTGCCACTGCCCAACGGCGTCATCGCCTTTGCCTCGTCCATTCCCACCAGCACGATGTGCACCGCCGGCGGCAAGTCCTGGCTCTACCAGTTCTCCTTGCGCAACGGCAAGGTGCTCGACAGGACCGAGTTTCCAGATGGGCTGCTGTCGGCCATCGGCACCGTCTTCGTCGACGAATCGGGAACGAAGACCGAGCTTTACGCACTGGAATCCAGCGGCAAGGTCAAGACCTATGATCCATCGAAGGGCGAGCCTGGCCCGTCGGGCAGTGCCCGCCGCACCTCATGGCGCGAGCTGGTGGACTGAGGATCTCGCCGACACCAGCGGGCCGACCCCGCGCCGGCCCCTGGACCTTGCTGTCCGTGGGCGTGCTCTGCGCCCACCTCGGCGTGCTGGGCCTGGTGAATCCCCCGGGCCCTCCGGTCAGCAGCGGTCGCCCGGGCGTGGTGACCTTGGCCCGCAGCGGCCCGGCCACGGCAACCCGCCCGGTGACGCGGCTCGATGAGACGCTCCAGACGAACCCGGCGGTACCGCCCCCGCAGGCCTGGCCCACGGCCGATGCGCCAATGCGGTCAGCACCCGCCAGCGACGCCGCCGCCCCGGCCCCGACAACCGAAGTCAACTCGGCCGCCTTTGCGGCGTCTGCCGCCTCACCCGCCGGGAGCGGCGGCAGCGACGACTACCTGCCCCGCAGCGCACTGACGGTGCTGCCGCGGGTGCGCAGCCAGGTGCTGCTGGACTACCCGAGCGGGGCACCGCTGGGCCGCTTTCGCGGCAAGGTGACGCTCTTCGTCGACGAGACCGGCGCGGTGCGGCGCATGCGCTTCGAGACCCCGGACGCGGAGTTCCCGCCGGTGTTCCAGGAGGAGGTGCGCCAGCGCTTCTCGGCCGCGACGATCAGCCCCGGCGAGGTCGACGGCCGGCCGGTGAAGGCACAGCACGTCATCATCGTGGACTTCGATGCCGGCGCCGGCGAGGACGAATCCAGCCCCCCGCAGCGCTGAGCCCCCGTCGGGCGGGGCGCGCAAGGGCGGGTCAGACCCCGGCCAGCACGCGCAGGTGCGCAGCCACGCTGCGCGCCAGCGAGCTGAGCACGTAGCCGCCCTCCAGGCAGGAGACGATGCGGTTCTTGCAGTGCCGCTCGGCCAGGTCGACCAAGCGCTGGGTGATCCAGGCGTAGTCGGCCTCGACCAGGCCGAGCTGGCCCAGGTCGTCCTCGCGGTGGGCATCGAAGCCGGCGGAGATGAAGATCATCTCGGGCTTGAAGCGCTCCAGCGCGGGCATCCAGTTGGCGTCGATCAGCTCGCGGATCTCCATGCCGCGGGTGTAGGCCGGCACCGCGACGTTGACCATGTTGTCGCCCAGCGGCACGCCGCCGCTGTAGGGGTAGAGCTGGTCCTGGAAGAAGCTGACCATCAGGATGCGGTCGTCACCGGCGACGATGTCCTCGGTGCCATTGCCGTGGTGGACGTCGAAATCGATGATCGCCACGCGCTGCAGGCCGCGCACGTCCAGCGCATGACGAGCCGCGATCGCGATGTTGTTGTAGAAGCAAAAGCCCATCGCCTCCGAGCGCGTGGCGTGGTGGCCGGGCGGACGGATGGCGCAAAAGGCGTTGACCGCCTTGCCGTCGATCACCGCGTCGGTGGCGGCCACCGCGGCGCCGGCCGAGCGCAGCATCGCCTGGCGCGTGCCGGGGCAGACGGTGGTGTCCGGATCCAGGGCCTTGTGTTCACCCGTCTCGACCGCCTGCTGCAGGAACTCGTCGAGCTCGAGCAGGTAGCGCTCCGAGTGCGCGAGCATCAGGTCCTCGTGGCGCGCCAGCGGCGGGTCCATGCGCGTGAGCGCGATGTCCAGCCCGGTGGCCAGCAGGTGGTCCTCGATCGCGTCCAGGCGCTGCGGGCATTCGGGGTGGCCGGGGCCCATGTCGTGGCCACGGCAGTCGGCGTGGGTAAAGAAGGCAGTCGTCATCGCGCTCTCGGGGCTGCGGCGGGCGAGCACCGCGGCCTGCTCCTCGTTGTTCGGGTATGGTCGACAGAATGCAGGATCAAGATCACAAGCACCTGACACGGCAGATCAGCCACCAACTGGCGCGGCTGCTGGAACAGCTCGGCGCGATCGTCGTCGGCAAGCCGACGCAGATCCGCCAGGGCGTGGCCTGCCTGCTGGCGGGCGGCCATCTTCTCATCGAAGACGTGCCCGGCGTCGGCAAGACCACGCTGGCGCATGCGCTCGCGCAGTCCTTCGGCCTGCGCTTTTCCCGCGTCCAGTTCACCGCGGACCTGATGCCCAGTGACTTGATCGGCGTCAGTATTTACGAGCGCCAGCGAGAGGGCTTTGTCTTTCATCAGGGTCCGGTGTTCACGCAGGTGCTGCTGGCCGACGAAATCAACCGCGCCGGCCCGCGCACCCAGAGCGCGCTGCTCGAGGCGATGGAGGAGCACCAGGTCAGCTGCGACGGCGAGACCCGCGCGCTGCCGCAGCCCTTCTTCGTGGTCGCCACGCAGAACCCGAGCGAGCAGCTGGGCACCTACCCGCTGCCGGAGAGCCAGCTCGACCGCTTCCTGATGCGCATCAGCCTGGGTTACCCGGACCGCGCCGCCGAACGCGCCCTGCTGGCCGGCGAGGACCGGCGCGAGCTGCTCGGGCGGCTCCAGCCCGTCATGAACCCGGCCAAGCTGCTGGCCGCCCAGACGCTGGTGCAGCAGGTGCACGTCGCGCCGGCGCTGCTGGACTACGTGCAGGCGCTGCTCGCCGAAACCCGCTCGGGCCGCTGGTTCCGCCAGGGCCTGTCGCCGCGCGCCGGGCTGGCGCTGCTGCGCGTGGCGCGCGCCCATGCGCTGCTCGAAGGCCAGGCCCACGTCAGCCCCGACGACGTGCAGGCACGGCGATGGCCTGCACTCGCCCACCGCCTGCAGCCCTTGGCCGGCGCCGGTCGCGGTGCGGCCGAGCAGCTCGCGGCGATGATCGAGGCGCTGGG
>DAOLLE010000034.1:0-12704 GCA_035331205.1 Burkholderiaceae bacterium | reverse complement strand
GCTTCACGCCCAGCGCCTCGCAGCGCGCCTGCAGGATGTTGAGCAGCTTCTTGCGGCCGATGCCGACGAAGCCGTGCCCGCCCGAGCGGATGCGCCGGCCCTTGAAGCGCAGCTCGATGTCGTCCCAGTGGTTGAAGGCCTGCTGGATCGCGTCGGCGGTCACCGCGTCCCACTCGCGCATGTGGTCCATCGTCGCGTCCGAGAACACCACGCCCCAGCCGAAGGTGTCGTAGGGCCGGTTGCGCTCGACGACGGTGATGTCGTGCGCCGGGTTGAGCTGCTTCATCAGCAGGCCGAAGTACAGGCCGGCCGGGCCGCCACCGATGCAGACGATCTTCATGCTGGGTCACTCCAGGGCGCATTGCGGGTTCGGGTTTTAGTTTAGTTCTAAAGCTTTAGGACTAAAGTACATTGAAACCCTGAGCCCACCCGACACCGCCCGCACCACCATGAAGCCCGCCCTGCGCCCCGCCCCCCTGCCCCCGCAGGACGAACCGCATCCCGGCCTGGAATCGCGCGCCGCCGACGACGACCACCTGGCCGTGCGCACCTGGCTGCGCCTGCTGGCCTGCACCACGCAGATCGAGCAGGACATCCGCAGCCGGCTGCGCGAGCGCTTCGGCACCACGCTGGCGCGCTTCGACTACCTGGCGCAGCTGGAGCGCCACCCCGAGGGCCTGCGCATGAGCGCGCTGTCGCGCTGCCTGATGGTCACCGGCGGCAACGTCACCGGGCTGACCACCCAGCTGGAGGCCGACGGCCTGGTCGAGCGCCAAGCCGACCCGCAGGACGGCCGCTCCTGGCGCGTCGTGCTCACCGCCCGCGGCCGGGAGGACTTCGCCGCGATGGCCGTCGAGCACGAGCAATGGATCCGCGCGCTGTTCGAGGGCCTGCCCCTGCCCGAGCAGCAGCAGCTCTACGACCTGCTGGGCCGGCTGCGCACGCGACCGCCGCGCAGCGCATGAGGGTTGGCCCGCCCTGTTGGAACGAACCGACACCACGCCATCCGGAACCGCCTTAGCGTCGCAGCCCCATGAACACCCCCGTGCTCTTCGACATCTCGCCGCTGGTCAGCGCCGAGGCGCCGATCTTCCCCGGCGACGAGCCCTACGCGCTGCGCTGGACCGCCCGCCTCGCCCCCGATTGCCCGGTCAACCTGAGTGCGCTGACCCTGTCGCCGCACATCGGCGCGCACGCCGACGCCCCGCTGCACTACGCCGACGGCGCGGCGTCGATCGACCAGGTGGACCTGGCCCCCTACCTCGGCCCCTGCCGGGTGATCCACGCCATCGGCTGCGGGCCTCTGATCACCGTCGATCACCTGCGCCACGCCGCCGCGGGCCTGCCGCCGCGCGTGCTGCTGCGCAGCTGTGCGCGCGCCGACCGCGTCTGGAACCCCGCCTTCAGCGCCATCGCGCCCGAGGCGCTGATCTGGCTGGCCGAGCGCGGCGTGCGGCTGGTCGGCATCGACACGCCCTCGGTCGACCCGGCCGACAGCAGGACGCTGGACGCCCACCAGGTCCTGCGCCGACACGACCTGCGCGTGCTGGAGAACCTGGTGCTCGATGCCGTGCCCGCCGGCGACTACGAACTGATCGCCCTGCCGCTGAAGCTGGCCGGCGCCTGCGCATCACCGGTCCGTGCGGTGCTGCGCGCCTTGTGAACCTGGAGGCAAGACGATGACCGAGCCGACCACCCGAGCCGCCTGCGCCGCGCGCGATGCGGCCGACCCGCTGGCGCCGCTGCGCGCGCAGTTCACGCTGCCCGCGGGCGTCAACTACCTCGATGGCAACTCGCTGGGCGTGCTGCCCGCGGCCACCGCCGCGCGGGTGCAGGAGGTCGTCACGGCCGAGTGGGGCCAGGGCCTGATCCGCAGCTGGAACAGCGCCGGCTGGATCACGCTGCCGCAGCGCGTGGGCGACAAGATCGGCCGGCTCGTCGGGGCCCGGCCCGGCGAGCTGGTGGTGGCCGACTCCACCTCGGTCAACCTGTTCAAGGTGCTCAGCGCCGCGGCACAGATCGCCCGCGCCGACGACCCGGCGCGCCGCGTCATCGTCTCCGAGCGCAGCAACTTCCCGACCGACCTCTACATCGCCGAGTCGGTGGCCGCGCAGCACGGCCTGACGTTGGAGCTGCACGACATCGACGCCATCCCGGCCCGCCTGGGACCCGACGTCGCGCTGCTGATGCTCACCCAGGTGAACTACCGCAGCGGGCGCATGGCCGACATGGCCGCGGTGACGGCGCTGGCGCACGCCGCGGGCGCGCTGATGCTCTGGGACCTGGCCCACTCGGCCGGCGCGGTGCCGGTGGACCTCAACGGGGCGGATGCGGATTTCGCCGTGGGCTGCGGCTACAAGTACCTCAACGGCGGCCCCGGTGCGCCCGCCTTCGTCTGGGCCCACCCGCGCCACGCCGAGCGCTTCTGGCAGCCGCTGTCGGGCTGGATGGGCCACGCCGCGCCCTTCGTCTTCGAGCCCGGCTACCGCCCGGCGCCGGGCATCGGCCGCTACCTCTGCGGCACGCCCTCGGTGATCGGCCTGAGTGCGCTGGACTGCGGCGTGGACACCCTGCTGGCGGCCGAGCCGCTGGGCGGCATGGCGGCGCTGCGGGCCAAGTCGGTCCAGCTCTCCGAGCTCTTCATCGCCCTGGTGCGCGAGCGCCTGGGCGGCAGCGGGCTGACGATCCACAGCCCGCTGGACGCAGCGCAACGCGGCAGCCAGGTCTCGCTGGGTGTGCCGGCCGACGGCAGCCTCGACGGCTACGCGGTGATGCAGGCGCTGATCGCGCGCGGCGTGATCGGCGACTACCGCGCCGGCGACGGCAGCGCCGCCGAACCGCACCTGCTGCGCTTCGGCTTCACGCCGCTCTACACCCGCTTCGTCGACGTGTTCGACGCGATCGAGGCCCTGGCCGCGGTGCTGGCCAGTGGCGAATGGCAGCAACCGCAGTTCACGCACAAAGGAGCCGTGACATGACCTGTCCGTACCACGCCGAGGGCGCCGCCGCCCCGCGCGGCGAAGCCATCGTCGCCACCGAGGGCGCCCAGCTCGACTTCTCCGGCGACATGAGCTACGGCGACTACCTGCAGCTCGACACGGTGCTGAACGCGCAGAAGCCGCTGTCGCCCGACCACAACGAGATGCTCTTCATCGTCCAGCACCAGACCGCCGAGCTGTGGATGAAGCTGATGCTGCACGAGCTGCGCGCCGCCGTGGGCGCCATCGCCCGCGACGAGCTGCCGCCGGCCTTCAAGATGCTGGCCCGGGTCTCGAAGATCATGGAGCAGCTGGTGCACGCCTGGGACGTGCTGGCCACGATGACGCCGCCCGAGTACTCCGCGATCCGCCCCTACCTGGGCCGCAGCAGCGGCTTCCAGAGCTGGCAGTACCGCTGCATCGAGTTCTCGCTGGGCAACAAGAACGCCGCGATGCTCCGGCCCCACGCCCACCGGCCGGACCTGCTGGCCATCGTCGAGGCGGCCTGGCGCGCGCCCGGCCTCTACGACGAGGCCCTGCGCCTGCTGGCCCGCCGCGGCCTCGCCGTGCCGAGCACCCACCTCGAACGCGACTGGACCCAGCCCTACCCCGCCAGCGACGCGGTCGAGCAGGCCTGGCTGACCGTCTACCGCGACCCGGCCGCGCACTGGGACCTCTACCAGCTCGGCGAGGAGCTGACCGACCTGGAGGACGCCTTCCGCCTCTGGCGCTTCCGCCATCTGACGACGGTCGAGCGCGTGATCGGCTTCAAGCGCGGCACCGGCGGCACCGGCGGCATCAGCTACCTGCGCCAGATGCTCGACACGGTGCTCTTCCCGGAGCTGTGGCGGCTGCGCACGGACCTGTGACGCTGGCCGGCGCCGCGCTGCGGCCCGCGGCCTGCTCCCGCTCCTGGCCACGGTGCCGGCGGCAGCCCGGCAGCTGGGCCGCGCGCCGTACCATCGCCGCATGCTCAGCACCGCTCAACTCGTCGGCTTCCTGCTCACCGCCCTCGTCCTGACCGCCACGCCCGGGCCGGACAACCTGATGGTGCTGGGCATCGGCATCTCCCGCGGGCGCCGCCCGGGCATGGCCTTCGGCCTGGGCTGCGCACTCGGCTGCCTCAGCCACACCCTGCTGGCCGTCGTCGGCGTCAGCGCCCTCATCGCCGCCTCGCCCGTCGCCTTCACCGCGCTCAAATGGGCCGGCGGCGCCTACCTCGTCTGGCTGGGCCTCCAGGCCCTGCGCAGCAGCGGCGCGCCGGGCGTCGAGGCGGTCAGCGCGGGCGACGACTCGCTGCGCGCCCTGACCCAGCTCTTCCTCAAGGGCCTGTTCGCCAACGCGATCAACCCCAAGGTCGTGCTCTTCTTCCTCTCGCTGCTGCCGCAGTTCGTCGTCGCCGCGCAGGGCAACGTCCCCGGCCAGCTCGGCGCCCTGGGCCTGCTCTTCACCGCCCAGGCCGCTGTGCTCTTCACCCTGCTGGGCTACTTCTCCGGCGCCGTCGGCAGCTGGCTCCAACGCCGCCCCGGCGCCGGCCTCTGGCTCGACCGCCTGGCCGGCGCGGTGTTCGTCGCGCTGGGGCTGCGGTTGATGGTGAGTCGGTGAGGCGATCGTCGGCTGCAGGCAAGACCTGATCCCCAGCTCCCAACGAGGGAGCCCACGTCAATAGTGATACCGCAGCTGCGCGATCAGCAGCGCATCACCGTCGACGCGGTAGACCAGGCGGTGCTCGTCGGTGATTCGGCGCGACCAGAAACCCGCCAGCGCGTGCTTGAGTGGCTCGGGCTTGCCGACACCGGAAAAGGGGTCGCGCTGCACCTCCTGAATCAGACGGTTGATGCGTTCGACCATCTTGCGGTCCTGCTTCTGCCAGTAGAGGTAATCGTCCCAGGCCTCCTGGGCGAAGACCAGTTTCATGGCATCAGCTCGCGCTCGACGCCCTGGCCCGCCGCCAGCTGCGCCACCGCCGAGAGCAAGCGCTTGGCGTTGGCGGGGCTGCGCAGCAGGTAGGCGGTTTCCTCCAGCGCCTTGTAGTCTTCCAGCGAAAGCATCACCACCGACTGCTCGCCGTTGCGGGTGATGATCAGCGGCTCGTGGTCATCGCAGACCCGGTCCATCGTCTTGGCCAGGTTGGCGCGCGCGGCGCTGTAGGTGATGGCGTCCATGGCTGGCTCCTGTTTGTACGTATTGTCGTACAAATCCGATTCTGCCGGCGTACAACACGCCCTGCCCTCCTCGAGCGCCGCGCCGCCGCGGCCTTGACCTGCGTCAGCGTCGTGGGCGGCGCGGCACGGGCGCCCGCAGGCGCTCCGGCAGAATCCGCGCCGCCTCGCCGGCTGGGCAGCCGGGAGGGCCCATTGCATCGCAACCTTGCATCGCCCGAAGGAATTCCCATGAAGACACTGACCGCCTCGCTGGCGTTCGCCATCGCCGGGGTGGGCTTGGCGGGCCACGCCGACGCGCAGGAGCGCATCCGCGTCGGGTTCATGAGCCCGCTGACCGGGCCGCAGGCCGCCAACGGCGGGGACAACCGCGACGGCGCGCTGCTGGCCGTCAAGGAGATCAACGCCCGCGGCCTCAAGATTGGTGGCAAGCCGCTGCTGTTCGAGCTGGACCTGAACGACGACGCGGCCGACCCCAAGCAGGGCGTGCAGGCGGCGCAGACGCTGGTGGACAAGAAGATCGGCTTCGTCATCGGCCCCTACAACTCGGGCGTGACGCTGCCGGCCTCGCGGGTGTTCGCGGACGCGGGCGTGGTGGTGCTGACGGTGGCCTCCAACCCGAAGGTGACCGAGCAGGGGCAGCGCAACCTGTTCCGCATCGGCGCCAGCGACAACCAGCTGGGCGTCAAGATGGCGGTCTACGCCGGCCAGGACCTGAAGATCAAGACGGTGGCGGTGATCGACGACCGCACCTCCTACGGCCAGGGCGTGGCCCGGGAGTTCGTGCAGGAGGCCAAGCGCCAGGGCATCAAGGTGGTGGCCACCGAGTTCACCACCGACAAGGCCACCGACTTCACCGCGATCCTGACCAGCATCCGCGCGACCAAGCCGGACGCGATCTTCTACGGCGGCTACTCCTCGCAGGCCGGCCCGATGCTGCGGCAGATGCGCTCGCTGGGCTTGGGCATGCCGCTGCTGGGTGGTGACGGCATCTGCTCGTCGGAAACGGTGACGCTGTCGCAGATCGCCTCGGGCATCAACGCCTACTGCACCCAGGGCGGCTCGCTGCTCGACAAGGTCGAAAAGGGCCAGAAGTTCATCGAGCGCTACCGCGCCGAGTACAAGCGCGACCCGCTGACCTACGCCGCCGCGTTCTACGACGGCGTGGGCCTGCTGGCCGACGCCATCCAGGCCACGCAGTCCACCGACCCGAAGAAGCTCATCGATCACCTCGCCAAGGGCAAGTACGCGGGCGTCGCCGGCGAATACGCCTACGACGACAAGCACGACCTGCGCTCGTCGGCGGTGACGGTGTTCACCTTCAAGGGCCGTGACGTGGTGCCGCTCAAGGGGCTGTGAGCCGAGGGCGACTACTGCAGCAGCGCCAGGTATTCCGGCCGCTTGGCCGCCATGCCCTTGAAGCTGCACAGCAGGTGGGCGAACTCGGTGTCGGTAATGCCGTACAGGCGCGCCACGGTCTGGTCGTTCTGCGCACGCAGCTGGTCCTTGGCTTTGGCGGTCACCGGCACATCTGGTCGGGTGATGCCGAACAGCGGCGCCAGCTCGGCAAAGTCATCCCAACTGGCGGCCAGCGTCAGCAACAGGGCATTCTTGGCGAGCTGGGCGTAGTCCGGGCTGGACAGAATCTCGGCGTCGGTCGGCTGCGGCATGGGCAGCCGGTACAGATACGTGAGGCTCACGTGGATCTGGATCATGAAACGCCCCACCCAGTCTGCAGGCACGCTGTTGAACCACGCCAACGCGAACAGCAGACGCAGCGGTGATACTGCCGTTATGCCGACCCCATTGTCCTGATCACGACGATAGGTTTTGGTTGTGTTGGCAAATAAGGTGTGACCCAGACCGCAGTTCTTGGGCAGCAAGCTGAAGATGAGCGTTCGCTCATCCGTGTCCCGGGCGATCTCGCGAAACGCGAGGCGGGTGAATTCACGGTCAAATCGCACCCGATCCACATAGTTGGAAATCTCGCTCCGAGGCGCGCCCAGGTCCTGCGCCATGCGGTGAAGCTCCTTCTTGTGCATGCGCTCATCAAACGCGGCGGAATCCAGCCAGTACTGCGGCGCCTCGAAAACGTGGCTGTACTGCCAGATCATCTTGCCTTCGTAGAGCGGCAGCAGTCCGGGGGCCTGTTTTTCGATGAACAGGTCCTTGTCATCGGTCATGTGCAGTTCGCGCCGGAAGTTCAGCCACTGGGCCGACAGCGCCGGGAAGGCGCTGTAGCACTTCTGCAGAATCGGCAGATCGCCGCCGTCGCGCAACTCCATCAAGGCCCACTGGTCGGGCGACAGGGCTTTCACCGTGGCCAGTGGATACGGCACATGCACGTCCGGCCGCTGAAGGTCGGCGGGGTCCAGCACGTAGAAGGCGGTATCGATGGCCGGGTCGTTCTCAGCGGGTGACGACTTCACCACCTGAATCGATGCGAACTTGTAGCTGCGATGCACGTCGGGGAAGATGCCCCGGTTGTTCTCGAAGCTATGGAAGAAGGCCAGGCGGCACTTTGCAAATATGTACCGTCGCAGTTCCGTGGAGCCCTCTTCAAACATCAACGCGCTGGGCAGCACATAGCTCAGATTGCCCCCCGGACTGAGCAACCCCAGGTTCCGTTCCACGAACAGACGAAACAGGTTGCCGTCGCCAAAACCCTTGTTCAGCGGGAACACCGCCTTGTCCTTGTAATACTCGTTGGCCGCGTCGCCCGCTGCCAAGGCAGCGGCATACGCGGAGGCGATGTGCTCGCTTTCCAGCAGTCGCTTCTGCACCGCCGCCTTCTCAGTGTTTTTCAGGCTGCGGTAGTTGCTGTGGTACTGCGGGAAAAAGTCGGTGTCGGCAAACTTGGTCTTGTCCCAGGGCGGGTTGCCCACAATCACATCAAAGCCCTTGCTGGCACCCGCAAAGGCCTCGGGGAACGCCACTTCGTAGTGGAAGAAATGGTACTTGCGGGCATAGGTTTCCACCTGCCGCAGCGCCGCCGTCTTGCTGCGGGATTCGTCAAACAGGTCGCCCAGCAGGTTGGGCGTCTTGCTCAGGGCCTCGCAGGCCCGGGCATCGCCTTCGGCCAGCAGCGCACGCCGGGTGCAAATGAAACTCAGCGCCCGCGACAGCAGATTCAGCTTGGGCGCGATGCTGCTCGTCCACAGCCGCTTGGACGCTTCCACCTCCTCCGCGGTGGTGTCTCGCATCGCATCCAGCTCCTGCATCACGCCCCGCAGTTCATCGAAGCGCGCACTGAGGTTGTCCACGAACAGGTCGTTCTGCTGCACCTCGGTGGCGTTGTAGGCGATGAACTCCTGGACGCTGGCGCCCATCAGCGCATTGCCGTGCTGCACGTGGTGCTCGATGAAGGACAGCGGCGTGCCGAAGATGAAGCTGTCCATCCAAAGGCTCAGGCGCGCCAGCTCCACCGCAAAAGGATTCAGGTCCACACCGAAGATGCAGCGCTTGAGCAGGGCGCGCTTGAGGATCTGCGCATCGTCGGGCTGGTAGTCCAGATTGAGGAACTTCAGCTGCTGCGCAATCTTGTCGCTCTCCTGCTTCACCAGCGCCTGCAGGTTGGGGTCGGCCTCCAGCCGATGCAACGCCAGGTCGGTCAGGTAGTTCAGCGCCTCGACCAGAAAATGCCCGCTGCCGCAGGCATTGTCGAGAATCTTCAGGTCCATCAGGGATTTGCCCTGGCTGCCGGCCGACTGCAGGGCTTGGTCAATCGCTGCTTTCACCAGCGGCTCGGACAGTACGGTGGGCGTGTAATAGCTGGCGCTGGTCTTGCGGGAATTGCTGGCGCTCTTGAGGTAGACCTCGCCCTTCTTGACGCCGATCTCTCGCAGCGCCTTGAAGCCCTTTTCCTTGCGGATGAGGGCGGTGTCGTAGGCGTCGAAATAGGCCTCCACCGACTTGCCCTTGGTGGCGGCGCTCTCGTATTCCAGATAGACGGCGGTCTCGGCCGCCTTCTCGAAGCGGAATTCCAGCAGGCCCTCGTAGATGCGCCCGAGGTGCGTGACGCTCATGTTCTTGAAGTCACGCCGGGTGTCGAACAGCGTCGTGCCCCGGTGCGTCTTGTAGAGCAGTTTCTCCAGGATCTGCCGCAGCGTGGCGTTGTCGAAGATCTTGGGCTGCGTCAGCAGCGGCGCACGCTGGGCATCGAACAGGCCGCCGTTGAACAGCGGAATGTCGATGTCCTCGGCGCCCTCGTCGAGCATCTCGAACAGCCGCTTGAGCGAATACACGCCGTCGTGCCGCCGGTCATCGGCCTGCGGCATGTTGCGCAGGTTGCTGAAGATGCGGCCCAGGCCGTAGCGCTGGTAGAACGGGTGGCGCGCCAGCAGGTCGTGGTTCTTGTCCTCGAAGTACACGACGAACAGCAGGCGGAACAGCAGCACCACGCTGTTCTCATACACCGCCGCCATGCTGGCCTTGGGATTGGCGCGGTGGATGGCGCGGCCCATGATTTCGAACAGCGAATCCTCACCCGCATAACCGTAGATCACGGCCTTGAGGTTTTCCTCCACGCCCAGCGTGAAGTCGGCCGATTCGGCAATGGCCCGCTCGATGGCCGTGCGCTCTCCCGCCGCGGCAGGCGGCACGAAGGTGTCGCGGCCAAAGAAAAAGGCAAACAGGGCCAGGGCCTCGTGCCGCTCGCTGCCCGCGTCCATCGCACAGATGGCTTCGAGGTTGAACTCGATGAAGGTTTTCTTGGCCGTGACTTTGCTGGTGTCGTACAGGCGCCAGATGCGACCGTTGGTCAGGAAGCCGAAGCGCACGCGCAGCGTGCTCAAGTAGTCCTGCAGCTGATGGTGCGGGTTGCTGTCGCGGTCGGCCTTGCCGGTGTCCAGCGTCTTGCCCCAGGCCTTGGATTCACAGAGGGCGGTGATGAGTTCGTGGTTGGCGCTCGGCACCAGCTCATCGGCTTGACCGGCGTCGAGCAGCAGGCACCAGTCGGGCTTGGCGTGCTTGCCCTGAACGACGAAGCTCTGTTGGTTCACCGTCGCCCAGCCCAGCTGCGCCAACAGCGGGCCAATCAACTTGGCTTCGAGCTGCGCCTCCCGGCCCTTGGACAACTGTGCCGCATCGAAGTGGGCCCCCAGCCAGTCACTCAGATCGTAGGGAACCGGCCGCTCGGCGAGTTCGCTCTTCTTCTGATCGACGAAGCCCTGGTCCAGCAGGGTGTTGACGAGCCAGGGGGCGGGAAAGAGATCCAAGGGCATGAGATGGTCAGCGATGCGTGCGAAGGCGGTGGGCCACCAGTTCCGCTGCATTGTGGACGAGCCCAAAGCATCACGGCCCCGTCGTCCCCCCGCCGAACAGCCCCCGTACCACCTCCGCCAGCCAGGCCTGGGCCGCGTCCGGCTGGCGCAGGCGCGAGGCGTGCAGCGAGACGACGAAGCTCGGCCAGTGGCCGGGCAGGTCGATGCGGGTGAAGTCGCCGCCGCGCACCCATTCGTTGGCGAGTTCGGCGGGCATCACGACGCCCAGGTCGCTGCGCCGCACGATGGCCGGCAGGGCCAGGAAGTGCGAGGCGCTCAGGCGCACGCGGTCGGCCAGGTCGAGGCTGTGCAGGATGGCCAGCGTCTCGGAGTGCGAGCGCACCACGGCGTAGCCCAGGCCGCCGAGGGCCGCCTGCAGCGCCGATCCAGGGTCCGCAGGGTTCGGGTCGCCCTGCGCGGCAGCCAGCGCCCCGAGCTGCGGGTGGCCCTGGCGCAGCAGCAGGGTGTAGTGGTCCTCGATCAGCGGCCAGGCGCGGGTGGAGCGCGTGGCCGGGGTGGCGCCGCTGGCCTGCACGGCGCTGAGGTAGCCGAAGGCGAAGTCGAGCTCGCCGCTGTCGAGCAGGCCGGGGATGCGCTCGGCCTCGGCGACGCGGCAGTCCAGCGTGACGCCGGGCGCGCGCTGGCCCAGTTCGGCCATCAGCGCGGGCAGGAAGCGCGCCTCGCCGATGTCGCTCAGGTGCAGGCGAAAGCGCCGGCGCGAGCGCGCGGGGTCGAAGCGCAGCGAGTCACCCAGCGCGTCGGCCAGCAGCCCGAAGGCCTGCGACACCGCCCGCGCGAGCTGGTCGGCCACCGGCGTGGGCCGCACGCCGTGGTGGGCGCGGGCAAACAGCGGGTCGCGCAGCTCGCGGCGCAGGCGGGCAATCGCGCTGCTGGCGGCCGGCTGGCTCATGCCGAGCTGCTCGGCGGCGCGGCTGACGCTGCGGCAGCGGTGCACCGCGGCGAAGACGCGCAGCAGGTTCAGGTCGAGCGCGGCGGGGTCGAGCCGGTCGAAGGGGTCGTCGGGAATGCCGCCAGTTTCATCCATAGCATGGATATCACTTAGTCGACTCATTCTATTGCCGACTGAATGAGGGCAGCCGACACTGCAGGCCGGACCAGACAGAGGAGACCGGCGATGGAAGTGTCATTCAGCCGCGAGATCGAGAAGCTGCGCCTGGGTGCGGGCGAGACCTTCCACGGCGAGGGCATCCTGGCGATCACGAAGGCGCTGCTGCAAAGCGGCGTGGCCTACATCGGCGGCTACCAGGGCGCGCCGGTGTCGCACCTGCTCGACGTGATGGTGCAGGCCCGCCCCTACCTGGACGAGCTGGGCGTGCACGTGCAGGCCTGCTCGAACGAGGCCTCCGCCGCGGCGATGCTGGGCGCGTCGATCCACTACCCGGTGCGCGGCGCGGTGACCTGGAAGTCCATCGTCGGCACCAACGTGGCCAGCGATGCGCTGTCGAACCTGGCCTCGCCGGGCGTGACCGGCGGCGCGCTGATCGTCGTCGGCGAGGACTACGGCGAGGGCGCCAGCGTGATCCAGGAGCGCACGCACGCCTTCGCGATGAAGAGCGGCATGCTGCTGCTCGACCCGCGCCCGGACCTGACGCGCATGGTGGCGATGGTGGAGCATGGCTTCGCGCTGTCCGAGGCGTCCAACATGCCGGCGATCCTGGAGCTGCGCATCCGCGCCTGCCACGTGCAGGGCAGCTTCGCCTGCCGGGACAACCGCGCACCGGCCGTGTCCACCCGCTCGCCGCGCGAGGAGCCCGCCGCCTTCGACTACATGCGCCTGGCGCACCCGCCGGTGACCTTCCGCCACGAGAAGCTGAAGGTCGAGCAGCGCCTGCCCGCCGCGCGCCGCTACATCGCCGAACACCGCCTGAACGAGACCTTCCCGGGGACGCACGCGGACCTGGGAATCATCGTGCAGGGCGGGCTGTACAACGCCGCGATCCGCGCGCTGCAGCAGTTCGGCCTGGCCAATGCGTACGGCGACAGCGAGATCCCGATCCACGTGCTCAACGTCACCTACCCGCTGGTGCACGACGAGCTGCTGGACTTCTGCCGCGGCAAGCGCGGCGTGCTGCTGCTCGAAGAGGGGCAGCCGGAGTACATCGAGCAGGAGCTGGCCACGCTGCTGCGCCGCCAGGACCTGCAGACCCCGCTGCACGGCAAGGGCGCCGTGAACGCCACCGCCACCGGCACCGGCACCGACGGGCTGCCCAACGGCGGCGAGTACACGGTGGAGGTGATCGCCCAGGGGCTGGCGCCCTTCGTGGCGCGCTACCTGCCGCGCC
>DAOLLE010000033.1:0-12757 GCA_035331205.1 Burkholderiaceae bacterium | reverse complement strand
GCGCGCAAGGGCGGTGGCGCCCCCCCGGCCGCGCCACCGCCCTTGCGCGCGCGCGGCAGCTCGCGGATGCCGATTTCCTGCAGCGGCCGCGCCAGGGGCTCGACTTCGCCGATGCGCTTGAGCAGCGCCCGCGCGCTGCGCGCGTTCTCAACCACCCAGTGCGGCAGTCGCGCCGCGACCTGCAGGGCCCGCGCCGGCAGGACCTCGCGCACATCCGGCAGCGGCTGACCCGGGGCCACCGTGCCCAGATCGAGGGTATTGGGCACCAACCAGAGGCCGCCCGGCTGCGCCGGTTTCACGGCCTGCGGCGCGTTCCGGGCGGTCATGCCACACCTCCGGCCTCAGCCAGGGCCGCGAGGGGATCCAGCCCCGCCGCACACAGCAGCTGCGTCGTCGCGATCAAGGGCAGCCCAACCAGCGCCGTCGGGTCGTCCGACACGACACGCTCGAGCAGGGCGATGCCCAGGGTCTCGCACTTGGCGCTGCCGGCGCAGTCGTAGGGCCGGTCCAGTCGAAGGTAGGTCTGAATCGCCGCCTCGTCCAGCGTCCGGAAACGCACGCCGACCGTCGTCAGCGCCGACCGAGCAAAGCCGACCTGCGCACGCACCACCGCCACAGCGGTATAAAACTGCACCTCGCGGCCACTCTGGGCCCGCAGCTGCGCCACCGCCGCCGCGTGATCGCCCGGCTTGCCCAGCGGCCGCCCCGCCAGATCGGCCACCTGATCGGCACCGATCACCCAGGCTGCCGGATGCCGCCGCGCCACGGCCCAGGCCTTTTCGAGGGCCAGCCGTTCGGCCAGACGAGCCGGTGTCTCATGCGGCTGCGGCCGTTCATCCACCTGCGGCGATTCGACGGAAAAGGGCAATCGCAGACGCGACAGCAGCTCGCGCCGGTACACGGACGTGGACGCCAGGATGAGTTCGGACATGCGGCAACGGGAAACGAAACGGAGCCAGGACGGTGGTCACGACAGGCGCACACCGGCAGGCCGCGATTGTTCCATCAACCCGCGCCGACCCGGCACCCGATGCCCAGGCCGGCAGGCTGCGTCCTACACTCTCGCCGCATGAGAAGCCGTGAATTCAATGCCCGTCGCCTCGACGTCTTCGCCTTCGCCGAAGCCGGTGGCCTGCTGGAGGGCCACGCCGGACTGGCTGAACTGCCGCGTTGGGCCGAACTGCGCCACAGCGATGGCGACAACCTCCCCACCGCCCGGGTGGACTGGTCCGCCTCGGCCGAGCTGCGCCCACGCCGCGCCGCGCCACCGGAGGTCTGGCTGCACCTGCAGGCCGAGGGCGCACTGCCGATGACCTGCCAACGCTGCCTCGGGGCCGTCGAGGTGCCGATGGCGGTGGACCGCTGGTTCCGTTTCGCCGAGACCGAGGAGGAAGCCGCGCGGCTCGACGAGGAATCCGACGACGACGTGCTGGTGCAGCACCAGGCCTTCGACCTGCTCGCGCTGATCGAGGACGAACTGCTGCTGGACGCGCCGATCGTGCCGCGCCACGACGAATGCCCGGAGGCACCAGCCCTCTCGACGGGCGACGAGGACCTCCTGACGGACAGCGAACCGGCCGAGGGGATCGACTCGTCGCCTGCACAGGCCGACGACGAATCGCCCCCTTCGGCCCGCAAGCACCCCTTCGCCGCCCTCGCGGGTCTGCGCAACCAATTGAAAAAGGGCTGAGCCCAGGCCCGGCGGGCCCGATCCGGACCGAAAGCAGGTCGCTGCTGACAAACAACAAAGGCACGTGCTATAGTCGAAGGCTTTTCCAGCCGGAGCGTGCCGCTGGAACACACAGGAGTCCAACATGGCCGTCCAGCAAAACAAGAAGTCGCCCTCGAAGCGGGGCATGCACCGTTCGCACAATGCGCTGACCAACCCGGGTACGGCCATCGAGCCGACCACCGGTGAAGTGCACCTGCGCCACCACATCAGCCCGACCGGCTTCTACCGTGGCCGCAAGGTCCTGAAGACCAAGGCGGACGCCTGATCACGCAAACCGGCGGCCTGGGGCGCACCCGCGTCGCGATGGCCGCCGATGCTGCTTCTCGACGGGCGAGCACGATCGCCCGGTGGCTGCACGCCATCCTGGCGCCGGATCGAGAGTCCCACCTTTGAACGCATTCCCGCCCCTGACGCGGCCGGTGCGCCTGTCCGTCGACTGCATGGGCGGCGACCACGGGCCCGCGGTGACGCTGCCCGCCTGTGACGCGTTTCTGAAGCGCCACCCTAACGCCGAGCTGCTGCTCGTGGGTCGCGAAGAAGACCTGCGGCCAGCCCAGTCCTGGGAGCGCACCCGGATCATTGCGGCGACCGAAGTCGTCACGATGGACGACCCGGTCGAGGTGGCCCTGCGGCGCAAGCGCGACTCGTCGATGCGCGTGGCGATCCAGCAGGTGAAGTCGGACGGCGGGTCGTCGGCCGCCGACGCCTGCGTGTCCGCCGGCAACACCGGCGCGCTGATGGCAGTGGCCCGCTACCTGCTCAAGACCGTCGACGGCATCGATCGCCCCGCAATCGCCAGCCTGCTGCCCAACCAGAGCGGCGGCTACACCAAGGTCCTGGACCTGGGGGCGAACGTCGACTGCAGCGCCGAACACCTGCTGCAGTTCGCGGTGATGGGCAGCGCGCTGGTCAGCGCACTGGACGGCACGGAAGAGCCGACCGTCGGCCTGCTCAACATCGGCGAAGAGGCGATCAAGGGCAATGAGGTCATCAAGCGCGCGGGCGAACTGCTGCGCGCCGCCGGTGCGGCCGGGCACCTGAACTTCCAGGGCAATGTCGAAGGCAACGACATCTTCAAGGGCAGCACCGATCTGGTGGTCTGCGACGGCTTTGTGGGCAACGTGGCCCTCAAGACCGCCGAAGGGGTCGCGGGCCTGATGGCCAATTTCCTGGTCCAGGAGTTCACGGGCAGCCTGTACGGCAAGTTCGCCGCGCTGGTGGCGATGCCGGTGCTGCGCCGCTTCAAGCGCCGGCTCGACCACCGCCGCTACAACGGCGCGGCGCTGCTCGGTCTGCGCGGCCTGGTGTTCAAGAGCCACGGCTCGGCCGACGCGTTCGCCTTCGAGCAGGCCCTGAATCGCGCGTATGATGCCGCCCGCAATCGACTGCTCGATCGGGTGCACGCCCACATCGTTGCCGCACTGCCGGCCGCGGGGGGTTCGCCCGACACCGTCAACGGTGGTGGGCAGACCCCGTCCAGCCGCGCCGCATGACCATCTCCCCTTCCCGCTACGCTCGCATCACCGGCACCGGCAGCGCGCTGCCCAGCCGCCGGCTCACCAACGCCGATCTGGCCGCCGAGCTGGCCGCGCGCGGCATCGAGACCTCGGACGACTGGATCGTCGAGCGCACCGGCATCCGCGCGCGCCACTTCGCCAGCGCAGACACCAACGCCAGTGACCTCGCGGTCGATGCCGCCCGGCACGCGCTCGAAGCCGCCAACCTGGCCGGCACCGACATCGACCTGATCATCGTCGCGACCTCGACGCCGGACATGATCTTCCCGTCCACGGCGACGATCGTGCAGCGCAAGCTCGGCATCGTGCACGGCTGCCCGGCCTTCGACGTGCAGGCGGTGTGCTCGGGCTTCATCTACGCGCTGACGCTGGCCGACGCGATGATCCGCGCCGGCTCGGTGCAGAACGCCCTGGTGATCGGCGCCGAAGTCTTCTCGCGCATCCTGAACTTCGAGGACCGCACCACCTGCGTGCTCTTCGGTGACGGCGCGGGCGCGGTGGTGTTGTCTGCCAGCGACAAGCCAGGCATCCTCGCCACCGACCTGCATGCCGACGGCCGCCACATCGACATCCTGTGCACGCCGGGCTCGCTGTCGGGCGGCTCGGTGCTCGGCGATCCCTTCCTGCGCATGGACGGTCAGGCGGTCTTCAAGCTGGCGGTGGGTTTGCTGGAAGGCACCGCGCGCGCCGTGCTGGAGAAGGCCGGCCGCAGCGCGGCCAGCGTCGACTGGCTCGTCCCGCACCAGGCCAACATCCGCATCATGCAGAGCACGGCCCGCAAGCTGAAGCTGCCGATGGAAAAGGTCATCGTCACGGTGGATCGTCACGGCAACACCTCGGCGGCATCGATCCCGCTTGCACTCGACGAAGGCGTGCGCAGCGGCCGCGTCCAGGCCGGCCAGACCGTGCTGCTCGAAGGCGTGGGCGGCGGCTTCACCTGGGGCGCCGTGCTGCTGGACTTCTGAGCGACCGCGCGTTCCCGCCCGCCTCCGATCCAGCACGCCCCTCTCGAATTCTTCCCGGCGCAGTTGCGCCCCAGCAACGACCATCATGACCGCGTTTGCCTTTGTCTTCCCCGGCCAGGGTTCCCAGTCCGTCGGCATGCTCAACGCCTGGGCCGATCATCCGGTGGCCCGCGCCACGCTCGACGAAGCCAGCGCCGCGCTGGGCGAGGACGTCGCCCGGCTGATCGCCGAAGGCCCGAAGGAAGCCCTGGACCTGACCACCAACACCCAGCCGGTGATGCTGACGGCTGCGATCGTCAACTACCGCCTCTGGCTGGCCGAGGGCGGCGCCGAGCCGGCCGCCGTCGCCGGCCACTCGCTGGGCGAATACTCGGCGCTGGTGGCTGCCGGTGCACTGACGCTGGCCGACGCGCTGCCGCTGGTGCGCCTGCGCGCCCAGGCGATGCAGGAAGCCGTGCCGGTGGGCACCGGCGCAATGGCCGCCATCCTCGGCCTGGACGCCCAGGCGGTGCGCGACGGCTGCGCCCAGGCCGCTGCCGCCACCGGCGAGGTGGTCGAGGCCGTCAACTTCAACGACCCGAAGCAGACCGTCATTGCCGGCAGCAAGGCCGGGGTCGAGAAGGGCTGCGAAGTGCTGAAGTCGCTGGGCGCCAAGCGCGCCCTGCCGCTGCCGGTGTCCGCGCCCTTCCACTGCAGCCTGATGAAGCCGGCCGCCGAGCGCCTGCGCCTGCGACTGGCCGAGATTCCGGTCGCCACGCCGCGCATCCCGGTGGTCAACAACATCGACGTCGCGGTGCAGACCGATGCCGACGCGATCCGCGACGCGCTGTACCGCCAGGCCTTTGGCCCGGTGCGCTGGGTCGAGCTGGTGCAGGCGCTCAAGGCCCGGGGCCTGACCCACGTCATCGAATGCGGCCCGGGCAAGGTGCTGGCCGGCATGGTCAAGCGCATCGACGGCGAGCTGACCAGCGCCACCATCTTCGATCCGGCCACGCTGGCCGAGGTGAAAGGACTGCTCGCATGAACGCCACCCCCGCTCAAGTCGCCCTGGTCACGGGCGCCAGCCGCGGCATCGGCCGCGCCATCGCGCTGACGCTGGCCCAGCAGGGCTTCAAGGTCATCGGCAGCGCCACCACCGAGTCCGGCGCCGCCGCGATCGCTGAGGCCCTGGCGCCCTTCGGCGGGCGCGGCATCGCGCTGAACGTCACCGACGCGGCCGCGCTGGACGCGGCCATCGACGCGATCGTCAAACAGGACGGCGGCCTGCACGTGCTGGTCAACAACGCCGGCATCACCCGCGACATGCTGGCGATGCGACTGAAGGACGACGACTGGGACGCCGTCATCGACACCAACCTGAAGGCGGTGTTCCGCGCCTGCCGCGCCGCGATCAAGCCGATGATGAAGCAGCGCTACGGCCGCATCGTCAACATCACTTCGGTGGTGGGCGCCTCGGGCAACCCCGGCCAAGCCAACTACTGCGCCTCCAAGGCGGGCGTGGCCGGCATGACCCGCTCGCTGGCCAAGGAGTTGGGCAGCCGCAACATCACGGTCAACTGCGTCGCGCCGGGCTTCATCGCCACCGACATGACCGAGGTCCTGCCCGAAGAGCAGAAGAAGGCGCTGCTGTCCCTGATCCCGCTGGGCCGCCTCGGTTCGCCCGAGGACATCGCCGAAGCCGTGGCCTTCCTCGCCTCGCCGAAGGCCGGTTACATCACCGGCAGCGAGGTGCATGTGAACGGCGGCATGTACATGGGCTGAGCCTTTCGGCCTACCCATCCGGTCAGGTGTTCTGTCTCCCGTCCTGCGCGGAACGCCTGACCACCGGAATCTGTCACACTCCGGACCCCTTAGAATCGCAGGCTGTTTTCACTGCACCCCCTCCCGGAGGAGAGTCATGAGCGACATCGAAGCACGCGTCAAGAAGATCATTGCCGAACAACTGGGCGTGGCCGAAGCCGAAGTCACGAACGCGAAGGCCTTCGTGGCCGACCTGGGCGCCGACTCGCTCGACACCGTCGAGCTGGTGATGGCCCTGGAAGACGAGTTCGGCATCGAGATCCCCGACGAAGACGCGGAGAAGATCACGACCGTCCAGCTCGCGATCGACTACGCGACGAATAACGTCAAGTCCTGATCGACTGACGCTGCGCCGTACCCCGCCGTCCTGCACCGCCAAATACGCATGACCCGCCGCCGCATCGTCGTGACCGGGCTCGGCCTGGTGACCCCCGTGGGCAATACCGTCGCCGAGTCCTGGGCCAACCTCCTGGCTGGCCGCTCCGGCATCGCCCCCATCACGCGTTTCGACGCCTCGAACCTGTCGGTGCATTTCGCCGGCGAGGTCAAGGACTTCCGCATCGAGGAGTACATCCCCGCCAAGGAAGCCCGCCACATGGATGCCTTCATCCATTACGGCATTGCGGCCTCGCTGCAGGCGGTGAAGGATGCGGGGCTCGCCACCGGCGAGTCGCTCAACGAGGAGCAGGCCGAGCGCATCGGCGTGATGGTCGGCTCGGGCATCGGCGGCCTGCCGATGATCGAGTCCTCCCACGGCGACTACCTGCAGCGTGGCGCACGCCGCATCTCGCCCTTCTTCGTGCCGGCCTCGATCATCAACATGATCTCCGGGCATGTGTCGATCCTGTGCGGCTACAAGGGCCCGAACCTGGGCGTGGTGACCGCGTGCACCACCGGCCTGCACAGCATCGGCCTGGCCGCACGGCTGATCGAGTACGGCGACGCCGACGTGATGATCGCTGGCGGTGCCGAGGGAACCGTCTCGCCGCTGGGCGTGGGTGGCTTCGCTGCCGCGCGCGCGCTGTCCACCCGCAACGACGACCCCGCCACCGCCTCGCGCCCCTGGGACAAGGACCGCGATGGGTTCGTGCTGGGTGAAGGCGCCGGCGTGATGGTGCTGGAAGAGTACGAGCACGCGAAGAAGCGTGGCGCGCGCATCTACGCCGAGCTCTCCGGCTTCGGCATGTCGGGTGACGCGTACCACATGACGGCACCGAACGTCGACGGACCGCGCCGCTCGATGTCGCTCGCGCTGCGCAATGCCGGCATCAACGCCGACCAGGTGCAGTACGTCAACGCGCACGGCACCTCGACCCCGCTGGGTGACGTCAACGAGACCAACGCGATCAAGCTGGCCTTCGGTGAGCACGCCAGGAAGCTGGTGGTCAATTCGACCAAGTCGATGACCGGCCACCTGCTGGGCGGCGCCGGCGGCATCGAATCGGTGGTGTCGGTGTTGGCGATTCACAACCAGGTGTCGCCACCGACGATCAACATCTTCAATCAGGATCCGGAGTGCGATCTTGATTACTGCGCCAACACCGCGCGCGAGATGCCGATCGACGTCGCCGTGAAGAACAACTTCGGCTTCGGCGGCACCAACGGCACGCTGGTGTTCCGGCGCGTCTGAGCGCTGCGGCGGCCAAGCCGTCGACAGCCGGCCGATCACGACAAGGGGCGGACGCCACATGCGCACCGCCCCTTCGTTCCGTCTGGCCGCCCCCACCTGCCGGCTCTGGCGGCACACAGTGCTCGCGGCCTGGCTCACGTCCGGCACCGTGCTTGCCGCCTGGCTGCTCACCGCGTGGTGGTGGCTCGACCTCGATGCACCGAAGGCGGTCGCCGCAGGCCTGGCCACCGCGCTGTGGTTCCTCTCCCGACCGACCCAGCCGGCCTTGCGCATCGACCTTTCCTGGGATGGGCAGGGATGGTGGGCCGTCGCCCCTCTCTCGGCACGCGGTGAAGCGCTGCCTTGTAGCGTGAGCGTGGCCATCGACCTCGGTGTCTGGCTGCTGCTGCGCCTGCGCCCCCTCGCCGAGGGTCCGAGCTGGCGACGGCCCGTGCACTGGGTCGCGCTGTCCGAATCCGCCGTCGGCCCGAACTGGCACGGCCTGCGCTGTGCGCTATATTCCGCGCGCCGCATGACTGCCCCCGAGCCCGCCCTGACGCCGCCGCCCACCGAGGATCGGCCCCTGCCCCGATGAGCACCGACACCGACGTCCAGCTTGTCGAACGCGCCAAGCGCGGCGAGGTGCACGCCTTCGAGATGCTGGTGGTCAAGTACCAGCGCCGCATCGAACGTCTGATCGGCCGCCTGGTGCGAGACACCGACCTGGTGGCCGACGTGGCGCAGGAGACCTTCATCCGCGCCTACCGCGCGCTGCCGCAGTTCCGCGGCGAGAGCGCCTTCTACACCTGGCTGTACCGCATCGCGGTGAACACCGCCAAGAAGGCGCTCGTCGATCTCAAGCGTGATCCACTCATCACCGAGACCGCGCTGGCCGCAGCGCGGCAGGACGACGACGAAACTTCGCGTCCGGAGCACGAACTAAGCGATGGGGAAACACCGGAAGCGGTGCTGGCCAGCCGCGAGATCGCGGCGACGGTCAATGCCGCCATCGAGGCCTTGCCGGACGACCTGCGCCAAGCCATCCTGCTGCGGGAGGTGGAGGGCCTGTCGTACGACGAGATCGCGGCGGTGATGGCCTGCCCGATCGGCACCGTGCGCTCGCGGATCTTCCGGGCGCGCGAAGCGATCGCCGAACGGCTGCGCCCCCTGCTGGACACGACGAAGGGGCGCCGATGGTGACGATGGTGAAGCACGCAGCGCGCCCTGCCTGGAGTACACGATGAACAACGCCGATCTGCCCGCGGGCAGTGACCGGGCTGCGCTGTCGGCCCTGATGGATGGTGAACTCGACGCCTCGCAGGTGGCGGCCGCGTGTGCATCCTGGCGCAGCGAGGCACGCCAGCGCAGCGACTGGCACCTCTACCACCTGATCGGCGACACGCTGCGCAGCGAGGACCTGGCCGCCGAGCCCGCACGCGACGACCAGTTCATGCGCCGCCTGCGCGAAAGGCTGGACCGCGAGCCGGTGGTGCTCGCACCGACGCGTGCCGAAGCGCCCGCCATGAGCGAGGCCCCGCCCGCCGTCGCCACCGCGGCGACCGGCACGGACGGCGCGCCCGCGGTGGCAGTGCTCGCCGCAGTCACCCCAATGCGTGCTCGCAGCGTCCGACGCACCACCCGCTGGGCCGTGCCGGTGGGCATCGCGGCCGGCGTGGTGGCGGTGGCCGGGGTGGTCTGGTCCACCCGGCCCGACAGCAGCGCACTGATGGCCGGCCGCTTCCTTCCCGCAGCCCCGGCCGCATCGGCCACCCCCCTTCCCGACAGCCGTGCCACGCTGGCCGAGGCAGAGCTGTCGCGTTACCTGCGCGCGCACCGCGAGGTGCCCGGCCTGGTGGCGCCCAGCCCCACTGCCGGCTACCTGCGCAACGCCGCCTACGACGCCGGCGAGCGCTGATGTCCGCACGGCTGTTGTTGCGCGCCCTGCCGGCCCCGGCCGGCCGCTGGCGGCGCTGGACCGGCTGGCTGCTCGGCGCCGGCTTGGCCTGCGCCCTGCTGCCGACCGCCCCGGCAGCGGCTTCGCCGAAGTCCGCCACCGCCACGGCCTCGGCGGCTTCGGCACCGCCGGTCGACGCCCCCGCGGTGGTCAAGCGCATTCGTGACGCCGCCCAGCGGCGCAGCTACACCGGCACCTTCGTCGTCAACTCGGCCGGCACGATGAGCAGTTCGCGCATCGTCCACTTTGCCGACGGGCGCAACCAGGTCGAGCGCATCGAGGCGCTGGATGGCCAGATGCGGCGCATCTACCGCCACAACGACGCAGTGCATGTGCTCTGGCCGAAGACGCGCGAAGCCTCGATCGAGCCGCGCGACCTGCTCGCCGGCTTTCCGGCCCCCAGCCTGACCGACGGGCCGCTGGCCCCCGACCTCTACGACCTGCAGTCAAATGGTCCGGATCGCGTGGCCGGGCTGGAGACCCAGGTCGTGACGCTCAAGCCGCGCGACGCCCTGCGCTACCCGCAGCGGCTGTGGCTGGAGCCTCAGTCCGGCCTGCTGCTGCGCGCCGACACGCTCGGCCCGCGCGGCGAGGTGCTGGAATCTGCCGCCTTCTCGGAACTCCAGCTCGATGCGCCACTGCAGCCGCAGGCGCTGCTGCAGGAGATGCGCCGCCTGGACGGCTACCGCATTCAGAAGCCGCTGCTGCAGCGCTCCGACCTCGACCGCGAGGGCTGGCAGCTGCGCAATGTGCCGGCCGGTTTCCAGCTCGTGCGCTGCGTGCGTCGCCCGCTGCACCTGCCCGAGCGCGGCGCCGGCCGATCCTCGGCGCCCTCACCCTCGCCCACGCCGACGGCCACGACAGTGACGGCTGGTGCCCCGCCAGCGCCCAGCGAGGTCGGCGGCCTGCTGCAGGCGACCTACAGCGACGGGCTGGCGCTGGTCTCGGTGTTCATCGAGCCCTTCGACGCCGCGGTGCACCTGCGCGAGGGCTCGGCCAGCTGGGGCGCCACGCAGGCCTGGACCCGGCGCCTGGCCGACTGGTGGGTCACCGTCGTCGGCGATGTGCCGCTGATGGCTTTACAGCAATTTTCGTCCGGCCTGGAACATCGCAAGCCCTGACCGCTCTAATGCGGTCATTGCGCCACCGTGGCGCAGCCTTTCGATCCAGGATTCCGATTCGACCCGAGGAACGCATGTCCGACCGCCTGCCCGAACGCCCGTCCGACCGTCCCCTGCCACCTCAGCGTCCGTCACAGCCCCGAACGCTCGCGCTTCGCCTGCCGCAGACGGCCCGAACCTGGCTGGTTGCCGCCACCGCCCTGATCTGCGCGGGCGGCGTGGCGGTGGCGCTGATGTCGCACCGCGCCGCCACCGCCCAGTCCACGCCCGCCCGCTCGGACGCCCAGGCCTACAGCGCCCCGGCGGCGCGCGGCCTGCCCGACTTTGCCGACCTGGTCGAGCAGGTCGGCCCGGCGGTGGTCAACATCCGCACCCAGGCGAAGGTGCGCAGCGCGCGCGCCGAAGGCGGGCCGGACGAGGAGATGCAGGAGTTCCTGCGCCGCTTCTTCGGCGTGCCCATCCCGCGCACGGATCCGCGCCGCAACCAGCCCCAGCGACCGGACAACCAAGGCGACGAAGAGACCGTGCCGCGTGGCGTCGGCTCGGGCTTCATCCTCAGCGCCGACGGCTATGTGATGACCAACGCCCACGTCGTCGATGGTGCCGACGAAGTCACCGTGCGCCTGACCGACAAGCGCGAGTTCAAGGCCAAGGTGATCGGCGCGGACAAGCGCACCGACGTGGCGGTGCTCAAGATCGACGCCACCGGCCTGCCCTCCGTGCGCATCGGCGATGTCAACCGTGTGCGCGTGGGCGAGTGGGTGATCGCCATCGGCTCGCCCTTCGACCTGGACAACACCGTGACCGCCGGCATCGTCAGCGCCAAGGCGCGCGACACCGGCGACCTGGTGCCCTTCATCCAGACCGACGTGGCGATCAACCCCGGCAACTCCGGCGGCCCGCTGATCAACATGCGCGGCGAGGTGGTGGGCGTCAACTCGCAGATCTACAGCCGCTCGGGCGGCTACATGGGCATCTCCTTCGCGATCCCGATCGACGAAGCCAGCCGCGTGGCCGACCAGCTGCGCAGCAACGGCAAGGTGGTGCGCGGGCGCATCGGCGTGCAGATCGGCGAGGTGACCAAGGACGTGGCCGAGTCGATCGGCCTGGGCAAGGCCGCGGGCGCCCTGGTGCGCAGCGTCGAGCCCGGCGGCCCCGCCGAAAAGGCAGGCCTGGAGGCAGGCGACATCATCACCCGCTTCGACGGCAAGGCGGTCGAGCGCTGGAACGATCTGCCACGTCTGGTCGGCAACACCAAGCCGGGCACGCGCAGCACGGTGCAGGTCTTCCGCCGCGGCAGCACCCGCGACTTGGCGGTGACGGTGGTCGAGCTCGAGACCGACACCCGCACCGCCACGCCGGGATCCGGTGGTGGCGACAAGCAGCCGGCCAAGCCCGCCTCCGCCGCGCTGCAGGCCCTGGGACTGACCGTCAGCGACCTCAGCGCCGACCAGAAGCGCGAGCTCAAGCTCAAGGCCGGCGTGCGCGTGGACGCCGTCGACGGTGCGGCCGCCCGCGCCGGCCTGCGCGAGGGCGACGTGATCCTCTCGCTGGCCAACACCGAGGTCAGCGACGTCAAGCAACTCGAGGCGCTGGTGGCCAAGCAGGACAAGGGCAAGCCGCTGAACCTGTTGTTCCGCCGCGGCGAGTGGGCGCAGTACGCGGTGATCCGCCCGGCCACACGCTGAGCCCCGCCGTCCCGGACAGGGCCGGGTGTGCGCGCCGCGCCAGTCCCGGCCCGCCGGTTCAAGGGTCGGCGGGGCCCGGCGGCGGCGGCTTGGCCGGGCCCAGGGATGGTTTTGACTACAATGCGGCTCCCACCCCGCAGTTGCCCGAGCAGGCTGTCGCAAGGCGCGTCGAAGACTGGACGTGCCTTTTTTGTTGCCCGCATCCCCGCGCTGCATGGCCCCTCCCCCGCACGGCGATCCGGGCAGCCGCCACAACGGCACGACCGAGGCGCCGCCCTGCGGCGGCGCCCCAGGAATCATGGACCACATCCGCAATTTCTCCATCATCGCCCACATCGACCACGGCAAGAGCACGCTGGCCGATCGCATCA
>DAOLLE010000032.1:0-12771 GCA_035331205.1 Burkholderiaceae bacterium | reverse complement strand
CAGGCCGCAGGCCAGGCCGATCAGCACGTTGCGGCGCTCGTAGGCGGCGATCCAGGCGCTGTTCTTGATGTCGCCCTTGCGCATCATCGGGCCGGCCCACATGGCGGTGTGCATCTCGTCGCCGGTGCGGTCGAGGAAGCCGGTGTTGATGAACGCGACGCGGCTGGCTGCGGCGGCGATGCAGGCCTTGAGGTTGACGCTGGTGCGGCGCTCCTCGTCCATGATGCCCAGCTTGACGGTGCTGTCGGGCAGGCCGAGCAGCTGCTCGACGCGGCCGAACAGTTCGCTGGCGAAGGCCACTTCGGCCGGGCCGTGCATCTTCGGCTTGACGATGTAGACGCTGCCGCGGCGCGAGTTGCGGATGGCCTCGTCACCGATGCGGCCATGGCCCTGCAGGTCGTGCAGCGCGATGGTGGTGGTGACCACCGCGTCCATGATGCCTTCCGGAATTTCCTTGCCCTCGGCGCCCCAGAGGATGGCCGGGTTGGTCATCAGGTGGCCGACGTTGCGCACGAACATCAGGCTGCGGCCGTGCAGGCGCACTTCGCCCGAGCCGTTGGGCGCGGTGTAGCGGCGGTCGGGGTTGAGGCTGCGGGTGAAGGTCTTGCCGCCCTTGGCCACTTCCTCGGTCAGCGTGCCCTTCTGGATGCCCAGCCAGTTGCTGTAGCCCAGCACCTTGTCTTCGGCGTCCACCGCGGCGACCGAGTCTTCCAGGTCCAGGATGGTGGAGAGCGCGGCTTCCAGCACCAGGTCGGCCACGCCGGCGGCGTCGCTGGCGCCGATCGGGGTGCTGCGGTCGATGCGGATGTCCACGTGCAGGCCGTTGTGCACCAGCAGGATGGAGGAGGGGTTGGCCGCGTCGCCCTGGTAGCCGGCGAACTGGGCCGGGTTCGTCAGGCCGGTGACCATGCCGCCGCTGAGCTTGACGACCAGCTGGCCGGCCTCGACGGCGTAGCCGGTGGCCTGGCTGTGGCTGGCGCTGACCAGCGGCGCGGCCTCGTCCAGGAACTCGCGGGCAAAGGCGATGACCTTGGCGCCGCGCACCGGGTTGTAGCCGCCGGCGCGCTCGGCGCCGTCGTCTTCGGAGATCGCGTCGGTGCCGTACAGCGCGTCGTACAGCGAACCCCAGCGGGCGTTGGCGGCGTTGAGCGCGTAGCGGGCGTTCATGATCGGCACCACCAGCTGCGGGCCGGCCTGCTGGGCCAGCTCGGCGTCGACGTTGGCGGTGGTGGCCTGCACCTCGGCGGGGGCATCCACCAGGTAGCCGATCGACTTCAGGAAGGCCTGGTAGGCCGGCATGTCGGCGATCGGGCCCGGGTGGGCCTTGTGCCAGGCGTCCATCTCGGCCTGGATGCGGTCGCGCTCGGCCAGCAGGGCGGCGTTCTTCGGCGCCAGGTCGGCGACGATGCGGTCAAAGCCCGCCCAGAAGGTGGCGGAGGCGATGCCGGTGCCGGGCAGCACCTGGTCCTCGATGAAGCGGTAGAGCTCGGTGGCGACCTGCAGGCCGTGGATCTGGGTGCGTGCGCTCATGGGCAGACTCCGGTGGGATGGACGATGGAAATGAGAAGACAGCGAATCGGGAGCGTGTTCGTTCAGGCCGCGACCGGCTCGGGCCGGCACAGGGCGAGGACGTCGCGCAGGCTGGCGCCGATGCGGGTGGGCTCGGTGCCCAGCTGCTCCAGCGGCTGCCCGGTGCGGTTGACCCAGAGGGTGCTGAAGCCGTACCAGGTGGCGCCGATGGCGTCCCAGCCGTTGCTGGAGACGAACAGGATCTGTTTCGCCGGCAAACCCAGCGCGGCCGGGCCGAGGGCGTAGGCGCGCGGGTCGGTCTTGAAGGCTCGCGCCGGCTCGACGCTGAGGACGGGGTCGAGCAGGGCGCCGATGCCCGCGCTCTTGACCGCCACGTCCAGCATCGCCGGGTCGCCGTTGCTGAGGATGCCGGTGGTCACGCCGCGCTCGCGCAGCGTCTGGAGCACCTCGCGCACCTCGGGGAAGGCCGACAGCGCGCGGTACTGGTTCATCAGCCGCAGCTCGGCGTCGGCACCCAGCGGGAGCTGCAGCCTGGCGCAGGCAAAGCGCAGCGCGTCGCGGGTGAGGTCCCAGAAGGGGCGGTAGCGGCTGCCATCGGGCGCGCTCATCGTCAGCAGCCGGGTGTACTCGATCTGCTTGTCGCGCCAGAGCAGGGCCAGCGCCTCGCCCTGGCGGGGAAACAGTTGCTCGGCGGTGAGCGCCACGCTGTAGACGTCGAACAGCGTGCCGTAGGCGTCGAACAGCACCGCGCGCGGGGCCGCAGCGCCGGGGGCAGCGGGGCCGGCGTGGGCAGTTCGGGCAGCCTGAGTCTTGTCCATGGCGCCACTGTATTCGATACTTGAAGAGGGATTAAGTATCGAATTATTCATTGATTCGTGCATTCAATGCATGAATCCAGGCCGTCACTTCATCACTTCATATGACCGACCGCCTCAAGCAGATCGAAGCCTTCGTGCTCACCGCCCAGAAGGGCAGCCTGACCGCCGCCGCCCAGGTCGAGGGCGTGGCGCCGATGATGATCGGGCGGCGCATCGATGCGCTGGAGGCCCGCCTGGGCGTCAAGCTGCTGCTGCGCAGCACCCGGCGCATCAGCCTGACGCACGAGGGCAGCGCCTTCCTGGAGGACTGCACCCGGCTGCTGGCCGACCTGGCCAACGCCGAGGCCAGCGTCAGCGCCGGGGGTGTCAAGGCCAGCGGACACCTGCGCATCACCGCGCCGGGCGGCTTCGGGCGCCGGCACGTCGCGCCGCTGGTGCCGGGATTCCTCGCGCTGCACCCGGAGGTGAGCCTGTCGCTGAACCTGTCGGACCGCATCATCGACCTGCTCAACGAGGGCTACGACTGCGCGGTGCGGGTGGGCGACCTGCCCGACTCCAGCCTGATCTCGGTGCGCCTGGCCGACAACCGGCGCCGCTGCGTGGCCGCACCCGCCTACCTCGCCCGCGCGGGTACGCCCGCCCACCCGGGCGATCTGCCGCAGCACGAGTGCCTGACGCTGAGCAGCGAGGCCAGCCAGTCGCGCGGCTGGGCCTTTTCCATCGACGGCGAGGTGCAGTATCAGCGCCCGCCGGGCCGCCTGGACTGCAGCGACGGCCAGGTGCTGCATGCCTGGTGCCTGGCCGGGCTGGGCATCGCCTGGCGCAGCACCTGGGAGGTGGAGGGCGACCTGCGTGCCGGCCGGCTGGTGACGGTGCTGGAGGACTTCGCCGCACCGCCCAATGGCATCTACGCCATCTTTCCGCATGCGCGCCACCTGCCGCTGCGCGTGCGCCTGTGGATCGACTTCCTCAAGCACAGCTATGGTGCGCCGGGCTACTGGGACGCCTGAGGGGGCCGGCGCGCGAAGCGAATCGGCGCGATTCGAGACCGTTCGGTGCGGTTGACATCCGGATGCGGTGGCCTACTCCCGGGGGGTAGCCCACCTCGGGCTTGGTCAATCCGTGGCTCGGGGTGACAATGAGTTGAAAAAAAGAGAGTGAATCTGGTCGATTCGGCCGTGTCATCCCATGTGCAGTACTCTCCCACGGCTTGTGTCTCCCAAGGTCCTTCCCCGTTTGCTCGATGAGCTGGAGCGCGACATCCTCGCTGGCCTGCCCGACGTTCTGGCGCGTGCCGAGGCGTTGCGCGAGCCCGTCCTGACCCAGCGTGACCCGCTGCTCAAGGCTCGCTACCTGCTCGCGGCCGACCGAATCCGCAATTCGCGCCGGCCGATGCGGGCGCTGATCGACGACCTGCTGCTGGCGCTGCGCATCTTCCGCAGCAACGGACGCGACGCCGAGGCGGTGCGCTGCCTCGTGCGGCTGAGCGACCGCTACACCCTCGAAGGCGTCTACCTCGCCGCGCAGATCGCCGGGCGCAGCGCGCTGGACCGCGCCGAGCTGCGCCTGGAAGACCGCCTGGCGCTGCTCGCGCCCATGAGCACCGCGCTGCTGTACGAGCTGCGGCCGCAGGCCGCCTGGGCCCTGATCGACGAAGTGGTCGGACCCCGGCTGGACGCGCTGCGGCGCCTGCCCGGCTGGGCCGGCGTGGTGCGACTGCGTGCGGTGATGCACTTCGTCTCCGCCTTGCGGGCGGCGCGCCTGCCCTCGCTGTTCACGATGGACCTGGCGCCCGGGCCGCGCGACGAGGCGCTGGTTGCCCATCACCTCGACGAGTGTGAGCGGGGCCTGGCGGAGGTGGCGCGCCTGCGGGGTCCGGCAGCGCCGCCCGATCGACTGCCGGCGCTGTGCCAGGCGCTGCGCGGGGACGGTGCGGCGGCCGCCGCCCGGCTGAAGGACCACCCCTGCGAGTCCGGCACGCTGGCCGACGCGATTCGGCTGTACGACCTGGGCTGGTGCCTGCGCGTCGGTGGCGATCCGCAGGCCGCGTTGGAGTGGTTCGATGCAGCGCGCCGCATCATCACTGCAATGCCGGCGCACAACGCCGAGCTGATGATCGAGTTCGACGTGGCCCAGGCCCACACGCTGCTGGGCAACTGGGAGGCCGCCAGCGCCGCCAAGGACCGCTTCATCCTGTGCCGCTCCCGGCTGTATGTCGCCGAGCTGGACGCCATCGAGGCGCTGCGTCGCGCGCTGAGCCTGGCGCCGGAGTCCGTGGCGGCGCCCCGCCCGGCGCGTGTCGAGCCGGTCGTCGATGGGGCAGGGCCGGCGGCTCCACCGCCGGCGGACCTGCCGCTGCGCCGTGCCGAACCCCCCTACCTGGCCCAGGCCGAGCGTGCGCTGATGGCCCAGCTGCCGCGCCGCCTGGGGCCGAAGGAAGTGGCCGAGCGCACCGGCGTCAGCCTGCGCAGCCTGCAGCAGGCGGCGCGGGAGTACCGCCACGAGACCTTCGGCGAGCTGCTGCGTCGGCGCTTGATGCAAGAGGCCCTGCGCCTGATGCGCGACACCAACCGCAGCCTGCGCGACATTGCCGCGCACTGCGGCTATCCGGACGGCAGCAGTTTCGGCCGGGACTTCAAGCGCGTGCACGGCACCACACCGGGCATGCACCGGGCGTTGTGGCGCGCTGGCGGGCCGCAGGGCACCTGGGAAGAGGGCGGCGCCAGCACTTAGCCCGGGGCCGCGCGGCCAACCGCGGTCATTGGCCGTTCCGATCCGTTGGCACCAATAGGGTGCGCATATCGCTGCGTTCGAGGCGAGATCCTTCTCATACGGGGTGGCACGTATTTGCGCGATCCGACGTTGCGCTGCGTGATCTTCCGGTTGTGCCGATCCGATCGGCGAACACAATGGCGGTGGATCTGCCGACCACTCGACTGGTGGGCGGTCCAGGCGGGTTGACGCGTGGGGACGGCCCGATCGGAATCACACAAAAGGATGCGCTCAGGGCGCCGCAGCCGAGACTCAATTGGGTGAATTGCGTCGGGCGGCACTCGCCCGGGACAGCGTCCATCTGCTGTTGAACGCCTTGTCCCCTGCCACCCTCCACCGTCAGCTCGAAGACCTCGAAACCCGCCTGCGTGCGGCCGATCCGGCGGCGCTGCCGCTGGTGGAATCGCTGCGTCCGGCCTTCATGGTGCAGCGCGACCAGTTGCTCAAGGCGCGCTTCCTGCTGGCGGCCGATCAGATCGAGCCGATCTGCCGGCCCGTAGCCGCCCAGATCGAGGACTTGCTGCGCGCGCTGCGCGTCTTTCGCGCCAACGGCCTGGCGGCTGAGCTGGCCCGCTGCCTGGCGCGGCTGTGTCTGCGCTACACCCAGGATGGCCTCGATCTGGCCGCGCTGACCGCCGGTCGCGCCGCGCTGGATGCGCCGCAGCTGCATCTGGTCGACCGCATCCACCTGCTCGGGCCGATGACGCGTGCGCTCACGCACCAGATGCGTCTGCCTGCGGCCTGGGCGCTGGTCGAGGAGGTGGCGGCCAGTGCCCGCGTGCTCAGCCGTGACGGCGTGGCCTGGGCGCACTTCGAGCTCACGCGTGCCGCGCTGCACGGTGTCGAAGCCATCCGGGCGGCGCGCCTGCCCTCGGTCTACAGCCTGGAGCTGGGCCTCGGAGCGGCGGACCCGTTGCGCGTCGAGCAGCACCTGAGCGCCTGCGAGCGCCTGCTCGACACCCCGCCGGTCACGCACCTGGGCTCCGCCCGCGCGCAATTGCGCGCCATCGTTGCCGCGATGAGGGGGCAGGCGGATCAGGCCTTGGGGCTGCTTCGGCAACACTCGGTCGTGCCGGACAGCCTCAGCGAGATCGTGCAGTGCAGCACCCTCGGCTGGTGCCTGCGCGTACTGGGTCGACCGGCCGAGGCGCTGGCCAGCCTGCAGCGCGCCGACGACCTGCTGCAACGCCTGCCCGCAGGCAAGGCGCGCCTGCTGGTGGACTACGACCTCGCGCTGTGCCTGCGCGAGCTGGGCCGCAGCGAGCGGGCTTGCGACGCCTTCGAGCACTACATCCGCCAGCGTGCGATCTGCTTTGCGACGGAAACGGTGGCGGCGCGCGCCCTCGAGGAGGCGCTGAATCCGCGCGAATCGCCGCGCGAGCTGACGCTGCGCAGCCTGGCCCAGCGCAGCGCCCGCCCGCCCGAGGACATCGAGCTGCTGCGCACCGAGCCGCCCTGCCTCGCACTGGCCGAACGCGCCCTGCTGCAGCACCTGCCGCGGCGCCTGGGCGTGCAGGCCCTGGCCCAGCACGGTGGCGTGAGCCTGCGCACCCTGCAGCAGGCGGCGCGGCGCTACCGCGGCCAGACCCTCAGCGACCTGCTGCGCCAGTGCCTGATGAAGGAGGCGCTGCAGCTGATGGCCGACACCGACCTCAGCCTGCAGGAGATCGCCGCGCGCTGCGCCTACCGCGACGCCGGGGCCTTCAGCCGCGACTTCAAGCGGGTGCACGGCAGCGCGCCCAGCGTGCACCGTGCCTTCCTGCGCCGTGCGGCGGGGGCCGTCAGCTCGGGGCCGGCCGCCTGACGGGACCTGGCGGCGCCGCGCGCGGAACGCCGTGGCCGTGGTGGGGTCACACAGGTCCACGCCTACACTGTCTGCCCATGTTGAACGAAGTACTGCTTGCCTACCTCCACCTCGCCTGCATCCTCGGCTGGGTGGTGTTCGTCACCAGCCAGGCCGCGTTGGCCCGCCCGGATTGGCTCAACGGCGCGGTCGTCGAGCGCCTGGTGCGCGTCGATGCGATCCTCTGGGTCTGCTGGGCCGCCGTGCTGCTCAGCGGCTTGGCGCGCACGATCTGGGGCGTCAAGGGGCTCGGCTGGTACTGGAGCCAGCCGCTGCTGCACGCCAAGGCGGCGCTCCTGCTGGGCCTGGGTCTGATGGCCTGGTCGAACACCCGCAGCCTGCGCCAGTGGCGCTCGCGCTGGCGCAGCGAGGACCGTCTGCCCCCGCCCGCCGACATCGACGCCCTGCGCCGCCGCGTGATGGTGGCCGCCCACGCGATGCTGCTGATTCCGCTGCTCGGGCTGGCGCTGGCGCGCGGCGTGTTCACGCGCTGAAACCCCGGTGACAGAATTCACGCCCGGCGCGCCACAGGGCGGCGCCGCAGCCCTTGGAGATCAGCCATGAAGTGGGAAGGCCAGCGCGAGAGCGACCAGATCGAGGACCGCCGCGGGGACGCGGGGGGCTACGACGCCGGCGGCGGCGGTGGCGGCGGCGGGCTGCGCCTGCCGATCGGCCGCGGCGGCGTCGGCCTGGGCACGGTGGCGGTGGCGCTGGTGGCCGGGTGGATCTTCGGCATCAACCCGATGACGATCCTCGGCCTGATCGGTGGGGGCGGGGGCGGCCCGGCGCCGGCCACCGTCAACCACCCTGCGCCGCGCCAGCCGATGCAGCGCGACGAGGCCACGCGCTTCGTCTCCACCGTGCTGGCTTCGACCGAGGACGCCTGGGAGCAGACCTTCCGGGCCGCGGGTGGCCAGTACCGCAAGCCGGTGCTGGTGCTCTACCGCGGCAGCACGCGCACCGCCTGCGGGCGCGGTCAGGCCGAGATGGGGCCGTTCTACTGCCCGGGCGACAGCAAGGTCTACCTGGACCTGGACTTCTTCGACGTGATGCGCAAGCGCCTGGGCGCACCGGGCGATTTCGCGCAGGCCTACGTGGTCGCGCACGAGGTGGGCCACCACGTGCAGCACCTGATGGGCATCACCGACAAGGTCGATGGCATGCGCGGGCGGGTCAGCCAGGCGCAGGGCAACGCGCTGTCGGTGCGGCTGGAGCTGCAGGCCGACTGCTTTGCCGGCATCTGGGCCAGCCAGTCGCAGCAGGCGCACCAGTGGCTGGACAACACCGACCTGCAGGAGGCGCTGAACGCCGCCTCGCAGATCGGCGACGACACGCTGCAGCGCAACGCCGGCGGCGTGGTGGCGCCCGAGACCTTCACCCACGGCAGCTCGGCGCAGCGGGTGCGCTGGTTCAAGCGCGGCTTCGACAACGGCCGCGTGCAGGACTGCAACACCTTCGAGACCCGCCAGCTCTGACAGGGACCGGGTCGGCCGCGCCCCGAGGCCGGATCAGATCCGCTGGACGATCGGCCGGCTCGGCTCGACCGCGAAGCGTGCCGCGGTGCGGATGCCGCTGGCGGGGTCGTTCGGATCGATGACGCTGCGCACCTCGGCGCGCAGCAGGTGCGCCTCGAGGCGAAAGCTCAGGAAGCCGCGCTCGTCCGAGCGGCCGTAGCGCAGCAGCGGGTACATCTCCAGCAGCGCGTCGGTGCGGGCCTGGTCCCAGCCGTGGCTGCTGATCGAGGTGCCGCAGAACTCGGTGGCCACGCGCGGCGAGCCGGCGGCCAGCGGGTCGGCCTTGAGCTCGGCGGCGTAGGTGGCGTGCACGTCGCCGCTGAGCACCACGCAGCCGGGCACGCGGCGGTCTTGCACCGTCTGCAGCAGGCGCTGGCGGGCGGGGGCGTAGCCGTTCCAGCCGTCGGTCCAGACCTGGCCCTTCTCGGGGTCGATGCGGTCGCCGCCCACGGTGCGTGCCATCAGCGTGGTCTGTGCCAGCAGGTTCCAGCGGTGCTGGCGGCTCCAGGATTCGGCCAGCCACTGCTCCTGCGCCATGCCCAGCAGGCTGCGGCGCGGGTCGTCGAGGGCCGCACAGTCGATCGGTCGCACCACCGACGAGCCGCCGTGGCCGGCCTTCGGGCAGGCCTGTGGATCGCGGTACTGGCGCCCGTCGACGCAGATCAGCCGCGCCAGCCGGCCCCAGTCGAAGCGCGCGGTGATGCGCATGAACTCGTTGGTCGGCCGCAGCGCCTTCGGGAAAGGCAGAAACTCCCAATAGGCCCGATAGGCGGCGGCACGCTGGGCCGGGAAGTCGGGCTGTAGCTGCTGGCCCTGCAGGCCGGCGTAGTCGTTCTCGACCTCGTGGTCGTCCCAGATCATGACCCAGGGCGCGATCGCGTGGGCCGCCTGCAGGGCCGGGTCGGTCTTGTACAGCGCGTGGCGGGCGCGGTAGTCGGCCAGCGTGCGGCAGGACTGGCCGCTGGGCAGCAGGTTGTGCAGGCGCACGCGCCCGGCCACCGGCGCGCTCTCGTAGATGTAGTCACCCAGGAAGACCACCAGGTCCGGCGCTTCCTGCACCACGTGGCGCCAGGCGGCCCAGTGGCCGTGGTCCCAGCGCTGGCAGGAGGCGGTGACGAAGTGCAGCGGTGCGGTGGCGTCCGCCGCCGGGGCGGTACGGGTGCGGCCCACGCCGCTGCGCTGGCCCAGCGCGGTGAAGCGGTACCAGTACCAGCGCCCGGGCTCCAGGCCGGCGGGCTCGGCGTGCACGCTGTGCGACCAGGCCGCCTCGGCCCATTCGCTGCCCTGGGCGACCACGCTGGCGAAGCCCTCGTCGGCGGCCAGTTCCCACTGCACCTCGACCTGCGGCGGCAGCCCGGCGCCGGTCAGCATGGTCCAGAGCACGAGGCGATCCGGCTGCGGCTGGCCGGAGGCCACGCCGTAGGCGAAGCGCGCCTGCTGCGGCTCGCCCAGGTTCTGGGAGGGCAGCGGCGCGCAGCCGCTGAGCAGCGTGCCCAGCCCGAGCCCGAGTCCGAGCAGTTGGCGGCGTTGGAAGGAGTCGGGATGCATCGGAGGCATGGCGGCAGGTCGGCGGGGGCAGGAAGACGTCGGGGCAACAGGGCGCAAGGTTACGTCCTGGAAACATCGTTCAGTGTGCCGCAGCGCGGCGCGGGCCGCACCTGTCGCCTTCCCGCGGCCGAAACTTGACGCAGGTAAATCTCGGCGGCCTCGGGCAGGGCGATTTCCGCGCAAACCCGATCCCGTGGCCCGGAGGTCGCGGTGTACCGTGCAGGTTCAAGGCGGGCCGCGAGGTCCGGCCCAGGGAGACCCGAACGGAGACAACACGATGCTGGACGAAGTGACGCGGCTGAGCGACCTCGCCGCCATCGAACAACAGCTGTGGCGTGAGCTGACGCGTTGCGCGCGCGACCGGGACCACGGCTGGCGCCGCGCCGTGCTGGCCAACTGCGGTGCGGACGGCGCCGACGCCCGCCTCGTCGTGCTGCGCGAGGTGCATGCCGACCAGCGCGAGCTGGTGATCTACACCGACACGCGCTCGCCCAAGGTGGCCCAGCTGCAGAGCGATCCGCGCGCGACGTTGGTGTGCTGGTCGGCCCCGCTGGGCTGGCAGCTGCGCTTGCGTGGCGAGGTCGAAATCGCTGCCGACGGCCTGGAAGTGACCTCCCGCTGGGCCACGATCAAGCACCGCCCCGCGGCGCAGGACTACCTCTCGCCGCTGGCGCCGGGCAGCGACCTGGAGGCCGGCGGCAAGGTCGACCATCCGCGCGAGCACTTCGGCGTGATGACCTTCCGGGTGTGCGCAATCGACTGGCTCGAGGTGCACGCGCTGGGCCACCGCCGCGCTGCCTTCGACGCGCGCGGGCGACGCTGGCTGGCGCCCTGATCGGTGCCTGGAGCGACGGGGTGGGCTGCGGCGCCTGCAGACCGGGCGCGCAGCGGCGACAATCGATGCCAGCCCCTTCGCTGCCGCGAGTCCGCCTGTGTCCCCCCTGTCTTCGTCTCCGCTGTCGTCCGTCGACGCCACCCGCACCGCTGCCAGTCGCCAGCCGGCCACCCCGAACCCGGTCGCGTTGCGCCTGGGCTATCTCGGTCTGGCGCCCTTCGTGCTGCTGTCGCTGCTGTCGCTGCTGGTGCGCGAGAACGTGCACCCCTACGTCGTGCTGGCGCTGGCGGGCTACGCGGCGGTGGTGATCTCCTTCCTCGGCGGCATCCACTGGGGCCTGGGCATGCGCAGCACGCTGCCCTCGCCGGTGCCCTTTGCCTGGTCGGCGGTGCCGGCCTTCCTGGCCTGGATCGCGGTGGTGATGCCGGCCTACGCCGGGCTGGTGATCGATGGACTGGTGCTGATCGCCTGCTACCTGGTCGACCGCCGCACCTACCCGTCCCACGGCCTGTCGTCGGCCTGGCTGACGCTGCGGTTTCGCCTGACGGTGGTGGCGGCCCTGGCCTGCTTCCTCGGCGCGGCGCGCACCTGAGCGCGTCGCCCGGCCCTCGCTCGTTTGCTGCCGCTGTGTCTGCCGTGCCCCCTGTTCATTTCCATGTCGAGCTGCCCGAGCCGCAGACCCACCGCTTCCAGGTCACGCTGACGCTGGCGCGCCCGGCCGAGCGCCAGCGCGTGAGCCTGCCGGTGTGGATCCCCGGCAGCTACCTGCTGCGCGAGTTCGCCCGCCACCTCAGCGGCCTGAGCGCCCGCCAGGGCGAGCGGGCCTGCGCGCTGCGCGCGCTGGACAAGTGCAGCTGGGAGGTGGACTGCGCCGCCGACGACCCCGCGCCGCTGCAACTGCGCTACGAGGTCTACGCCTTCGACCGCTCGGTGCGCACCGCCTGGCTCGACAGCCAGCGCGGCTTCTTCAACGGCAGCAGCCTCTTTCTGTGCTGCGCGGGCCGGGAGGACGCGCCGCAGCGCGTCACCCTCGGCGCGCTGCCGGCGCTCTGGGAGGTGGCCACCGGGCTGTCGGAGGCCCGCGGCGCGGACGGCGTGATGGGCTGGGATGCACCCGACTACGACGCGCTGATCGACCACCCGGTCGAGCTGGGCCGCTTCTGGCGCGGCCACTTCGAGGCCGGCGGCGTGCCGCACGAGTTCGTCGTCGCCGGAGCGCCCCCGGGCTTCGACGGCGAGCGGCTGCTGGCCGACACGCAGCGCATCTGCGCGGCGCAGATGAGCTTCTGGCAGGGCCAGGAGCGCCCGGGCTTCGAGCGCTACGTCTTCCTGCTCAACGCGGTCGACGACGGCTACGGCGGCCTGGAGCACCGCAACAGCACCGCACTGATCTGCAACCGCCGCGACCTGCCGCGCCAGGCGACACCTGCGGCCGCCGACGCCAAGCCCGCGTCGCCGAGCGACGGCTACGTCACGCTGCTCGGGCTGATCAGCCACGAGTACTTCCACACCTGGAACGTCAAGCGGCTGCGCCCGGCCGAGTTCGGCCGCTACGACCTTTGTCGCGAGAACCACACCGAGCTGCTCTGGTTCTTCGAGGGCTTCACCAGCTACTACGACGACCTCTTCCTGGTCCGCGGCGGCCTGATCGACGAGGCACGCTACCTCAAGCTGCTGGCCAAGACGATCAACCAGGTGCTCGGCAGCCCGGGTCGGGCGGTGCAGTCGGTGGCCGAGGCCAGCTTCGACGCCTGGACCAAGTACTACCGCCCCGACGAAAACACCGCCAACGCGACGATCAGCTACTACACCAAGGGTGCGCTGGTGGCGCTGGCGCTGGACCTGGCGCTGCGCCGCGAAGGGCCCGGCACGCTCGACGCGGTGATGCGCGGCCTCTGGCAGCGCGCCTGC
>DAOLLE010000031.1:4163-12776 GCA_035331205.1 Burkholderiaceae bacterium | reverse complement strand
GCGACAGCGGCCCGCGCGCCAGCCACTGCCGCCACAGGCTGCGCCAGGGCGCCCAGTCGTGGCCGCCCTCGACCTGCATCACCCGACCGGCGGGCAGCAGGCCGGCGGCCAGGCGGTGGGCGTCGCTCATGCGATCGGCTCGCCCGAAGCCCAGAAAGGCCGGCGGCGCCCCCTCCGGCGGCTCGGCCAGCCACTGCCAGAGGTCCTGCTCCAGTTCGTTGGCGCACAGCCGCTGGGAACTTTCGAGCCAGTGCCGCGCGCCGCCCGCCGCCGCCATCGCGTCGATCACCGCGTCACTGCCCAGGTACGGCGCGATCGCCAGCACCCCGTCGATCTCGGCACCCGCCTCCTGCCCATGGCGGGCCGTGTAGCCCAGCGCCCCGAAGCCGCCCAGCGAGATCCCCGCCAGCCAGACCTGCCTGTAGCCCTGCTGGCGGGCCGGGCGGATCACGTCCTGGCGCAGCCGCACGAGCACGCTGCGGTCGAGGTAATAGCCCAGGTGCGCATCGACCATCAGCACATCCACGTCGGCGCGCTGGCGCTTCAGATCGGCCACCAGCCCCTCGCGAACGAAGTCCTGCGGGTGATCGAAGCGGCCCGGCAACATCACCACCAGCGTGTCGGCCTGCCGCACGCCAGCCGCAGGGTCGCGCAGCTGCGGCATCGGCACCGTGGTGCCCAGCGGCAGGGCCGAGCAGCCGCCGAGCAGCGGCGACAGGCCAGCCACGCTCGCCAGGCCGAGGCCCAGCCGGGCCAGCGCGCCACGGCGATTCGGCAGGGTCTCCCGCCCTGCAACGGTGTGGGTATGTGCGGTGTCCATGGGCCATTCTGTTGAGCCCCCACCGCCTCGAATTGATCAAATTCACAGCCAGGAAGCGGCCATTTGTTCAATTCAGGACCTCGGAGCAGCCCGGCATCAGGCGCCTTGCGGGGTTCCTTCGGCCAGCGGCCCCTGCGCCAGCCACTGCTGCCACAGCGCGCGCCAGGGCGCCCAGTCGTGCCCGCCATCGACCTGCATCACCCGAGCGCTGGGCAGCAGGCCGGCGGCCAGGCGGTGCGCTGCGCCCATGCGGTCGCCCCGGCCGAAACCCAGAAAGACCGGCGGCCCCCCCGCCGGAGGCTCGGCCAACCACTGCCAGATGTCCTGCTCCAGGTCGATCGCGCGCAGCCGCGCCGGACTGGCCAGCCAGGGCCGCGCCCCGCCTGCGCGCCCGATCGCGCCGATCACCTCGTCGCTGCCGAGGTAGGGCGCGATCGCCAGCACGCCATCGACCTCACCGCCGGCCTCGGCCGCATGCCGGGCCGCGTAGCCCAGTGCGCCGAAGCCGCCCAACGAGATCCCCGCCAGCCAGATCTGCCGGTAGCCCTGGCGGCGCGCCGGGCCGATCACGTCCTGGCGCAGGCGCTCCAGCACGCTGCGGTCCATGTAGTAACCCAGGTGCGCGTCGGCCAGCAGCACGTCGACGTCCGCGTGCCGCCGCTTCAGGTCGCCCACCAACCCCTCGCGGACGAAATCCTGCGGCCGGTCGAAGCGGCCCGGCAACATCACCACCAGGGTCTCGGCCGGCCGCGCCGCCGCGGCCGGCTCGCGCAGCAGCGGCATGGGCACCACCGTGCTGCGCGGCAGCAACGAGCAGCCACCCAGCGCCGGCACCAGTGCGGCCGCTGCACCCAGGCCCAGTCGTGCCAACGCAGCGCGGCGGTCCGTCCGGGTCATCCCCCCGGCTGGGTTGAGCAGATGGGATTTATTCATGTCTATATTTTGTCCAGGACAATTAGCCATGACATGGACGTGTGATCTGCCGCTCGCATCACCCTTCCCGCCGTCGCCGGCGGCGGCAGCCAAATGCATAATCCCGCAAACTCTCCAGGGATTCCGATGGCTGCCGACTTCGGTGCGCGCGGGGGTGGCCTGTGCCGCGTCCGCCTGTTTCTGGCCTCCTCCGAGGAGCTGCGCGAACACCGCGACGCCTTCGACCTGAAGCTGCGCCAGCTCAACGACCGCTGGATCGCGCAGCGCGGCATCCATCTCGAGCCGCTGCGCTGGGAGCACTTCCTCGACGCGATGTCGTCCAGCCGCCTGCAGGACGAGTACAACGCGGCAATCGCCGGCTGCGACCTCTTCGTGATGCTGTTTCGCACCCAGGTGGGGAAGTACACCGCCGAGGAGTTCGAGAAGGCCTTCGGGCAGTTCCAGGCCACCGGGCGGCCGCGCATCTACACCTACTTCCACAACGTCGACCAGCGCACCGGCGCCATCGACCGCGCGGCGATGCGCAGCCTCTGGGACTTCCAGGACCGGCTGCAGGCGCTCGGCCATTTCCAGACGACCTACGAAACGGTCGACGGGCTGCTGCTGCACTTCACCGAGCAGCTCGAACTGCTCTACCCCACCCCAGCTGCGCCGCAGGCCGCCACGGCGAATGCCCAGGCCGCGCCCGAGCTGCAGGACCTCGCGCCCTACCTGGAGCGACGGGCGGCGCACTGGCGCGCCGGTGCCGCCGGCCAGCTCGACCGGCGCTTCGTCAACCTCACGCTGATGATCGACCATGGCGTCGAGTACAGCGGTCAGCGCCACGAGGCCCTGGGCCGCTACGCCCGGCTCGACGACCTGCTGGCGGCGCGGCCGGACGTGGGCGCCTGGGTGCTGGTCGGTGCGCCGGGCTCGGGCAAGTCCACCGTGCTGCAGCACCACGAGATGGTCACCGCCGACGCCGCACTGGCTGCCCTGGCCGGCGCGCCGCCAGCGGATGCGGGCGCAGCGGGGGCCAAGCCGGAGGTCTGCATCTGGCACCGCCTGTCCGAGTACGACGCCGAGCGCAGCCCGCCGCCGGCCGAGTGGCTGGCGCTCGCAGCGCGCTGGCCGCAGGACCTGCCGGCGCTGGACGCGCTGCGCCAGGTCGCGCGGGTGCGCTTCCTGCTCGACGGCCTGAACGAGATCAAGGCGCCGAACCGCAGTGCCCAACTCGCGGCGGTCGAGCGCTGGACGGACTGGGCCGCCACCGAAGCCGCCCGCAGCGATGGGCTCGCCCCCATCTTCAGCGTGCGCACCCTCGACCAAAGCCCGATGAGCGCCGGCAACTTCGAGGTGCGGCAGATCGTGCTGGCGCCCTGGAGCGCCGAACAAATCCAGGCCTACTGTGCGCACACCCTCGGGCCGGACAACACGCTGTGGCCCGGCATTGCCGCCGACCCGGAGCTGCTCACCCTGGCGGAGCTGCCCTTCAACCTCGCAGCGCAGTGCGCCCTCTTTCGCACCCTCGGGCGCGCCGCGCGCGACCGGGCCGAGCTGCTGGGCGGCCTGTTCTGGCAGATGCTGGCCAAGCGCCAGGGCGATGCGGTGCTCAAGCGCCCCGGCCTGCTCGGCGATGCGGACTGGCAGCACATCGCCAGCGGCAAGTGGAAGGACACGCTGCGCGCCCTGCCCGAGCGCCACGGCTGCCTGGTGCCCTGGCTGGACGACGCCCTGCAGCGCCTGCACCGGCGCGGCCGGCAGATCAGCGTCACCCCCGCCGAACTGCTGGCCGGGCTGCAGCCGCGCAGCGGCTGGGCCACGCCCGACGAATGGCTGCAGGCGGTGCGCAGCCTCAACCTGATCGGCGATGGCGGCTACGACGAGTTCTCCACCGAGCCGCTGCTGCGCTGCACCCACCAACTCTGGCAGGAGTTTTTTGCCGCCCGCGGCATCCGCGACTGGGCCGCCAACCAGACTGAGCGCCTGCCCGACCTGACCCCGCCCCAGCCGCCGCCATTGGCCGACACCCTGGCCAAGCTCGGCGTGCAGGAGCCGCTGCCCGGCCCCGACCCGACGCACTGGGAGGAGCCCGTCAAGCTGGCGGTGCAGCTCGTGCGCGACCCCGCCCCCTGGATCGCCCACCTGCTGCCGCGCAACCTCGCGCTGGCCGGCCGCGCCGCGGTGGCCTGCCTCAACCGGCTCGACGCGACGACGCTGGGGCCGCTGCGCCAGGCCCTGCTGGCACGCAGCCGCGACCCCGCGGCCGACCTGCGGCTGCGCATCGAAGCCGGGGCCATCCTCGGCGAACTCGGGGACCCGCGCTGGGAGGAGCGCCGCGGCCGGCCCGCGGAATCACCCGCATCGGCCGGATCGCCGGGTCCGGGTGACACCCCACGCCACCTCTGGCCGACGCAGTGGGTGGCCGTGCCGGCGGGGACCTACCGCCTCGGCGACGACCGCAGCCCGCGGTCGAACGAGCAGCCGCAGAGCGAGATCACGCTGGCGGCCTTCGAGATGGCCTTCGCGCCGGTGACCAACGCCGAGTTCCGCTGCTTCATCGACGCCGGCGGCTACGACGACGAACGCTGGTGGCGCGGCGAACGCGCCGCCACCTGGCGGCGCAGCGGCCTGCGCAACACCGACAGCATCGACTGGTGGCGCCCGCGCATGCTGGCGCTGAGCCGCAACTTCGAAGAGGGCGTGCGCCAGTACTTCGCCGGCAACCCGCAGTCCTACATCGACGGCGTGCTGCGCACCTACGAACACTGGACGCCCGAGCAGATCGAGGCGGCACTGGAGCGCAGCTTCGGCGCCACCCTCGCGCGCAGCCCCGCCAAGTGGAGCGACCCGAACTTCAACCACCCCAGCCAGCCAGTGGTCGGCGTGACGCTGTTCGAAGCCCAGGCCTATTGCTGCTGGCTGAGCCAGGCGAGCGGCAGCGACGTGGCGCTGCCCACCGAGGCCGAATGGGAAGCCGCCGCCCGCGGCCGCGAAGGCCGGAGCTGGCCCTGGGGCGACAGCGACCCCGAGCCTGGGCAGCTCAACAACGACGACGCCCACCTGCGCCGCAGCACACCGGTGGGCGTCTTCCCCCTGGCCGACACGCCCGACGGGCTGACCGACCTGGCGGGCAATGTCTGGGAATGGACCTGCAGCGCCGCCACCGACCGCATCGACGCGCTCCGCCTCGCCACCACCTGCACCGACGAAGCCGAACGCCGTGCCCTGCGCGGCGGCGCCTGGTTCCGCGCCAGCGCGACCTGCCGCGCCACCTTCCGCGGCGCGGGCTCACCGACGGATCGGAATCACAACCTGGGGTTCAGGATGGTGCGGCGGGGCTGAGGGCTCGCGCCCGGCGCTCACGCGCCGGGTTCAGGGTTCCATCCGAGGAATGGGGTGACTCATCACCAAACGCAAACCCTGCAGAAAGTGGCGACTATCAGCTGAGTACCCCCGCCGTACGGACGAGATGCAGTCCGGTGCCGAGGGATATTCCCACGAGCCCCCACGAACCGCCCGGCGAGCGATGCCTGCCGGGCCGGTGTTCTGCGGTTTCTCGTATTCGTTCAGGCACCACTCCCAAACGTTGCCGGCCAGGTCGGCGACGCCTTGGGCGTTCCGTCCCTCCAGCGCGGTTGCTCCTCCCTGGTACAGACCGACCAGCGTCGTTCGCCGCAAGCGGTCTTCGGCGTTGGCCTTGTCGGGGTCCCAATCGCCCTCCCACGGGAACTCCCGCCCCGCCACACCCCGCGCCGCCCGTTCCCACTGATGCTCGGTCGGCAGCGACACGTCGCGCCCGAGCCGGTCGCTTAACCAGCGGCAGTACGCCATCGCCTCGTACCAGCTGATGGTTTCACGTGGTGCGGTGGGCTCACTCCATCTGGGATCCGCGGGCTCCGAGCGCTCGGCCAGCCCCTGCCACCAGCGGTCGTCGGTGTAGCCGCCATCGCGCACAAAGGCCTGCCATTGCCGGTTCGTCACTGGGTAGCGGGCGATGGCGTAGGCCGGCAGCGGCGGGTGCATGCCCTCCTGGTAGACGAAGGGCCGGGGGTCATCGATGACAACCCAGTGAATGTCCGGCAGGCCGTCGGCCCGCAAGCCTGTGCCGGGCCTGTCGTCCAGATCCAGCGCGCCCAGCCAGCAGCCGATGGCCATGCGGGCTTCGGGCTCGGGTTCGGCCTCGGCATCGGTCATGCTTGGCAGCCATTGGGCCTTCGTCGCCGCCAGCAGGTCGGCGGGCAGCGCGGGCTGGCCGGCGTGGTTCCAGATGTCGGTCGCCACCTTCGGTGCGGTTTCTGCCAGCCAGCGGATCAGGCCAATCTGCGTCGGCGCGTCGCCCGCGCAGGCCTCGGCGGCGATCTCGGCCACCACCTCCCAGCCAGTGCGGGCCCAGCCGTTCTGCGCGGGCCAGAAGTCGCGCGCCGGCCGGCTGTGGCTGCGGGCGGCGCTGAGCAGCACGTCAGCGGCGAGCGACTCCTGCAGCAGTTGGTGGGTGAATCGCAGCTCATCGCCCACACGCTGCAGCACGCTGGCGTCGATGCTGAAGGCGAGCAGGTCGTCCGTCAGGCCGACCGGCCAATCGGTGCGGGCCAATGCAGTGCGGGCACCGTCGTCTCTTGCTGTGCCATCGACTCGCTGCAGGGCTTCCGCCACCTGCACCAGCATGACCCGCCAGGCGTCCAGCGTCGGCACGCTGGACGCATCGCCGCGCTTGCTGCGGGCGTCGCGCTCGCGTTGGTGCAGCAGCTTCAGGAAGCCGGCGAACAGCTGCGCCCGGTTCGGCGGGATGGCCGGCAGCTGCATCATCACCGTGAGCAGGAAAGGGTTCTCGGCCAGGCGGATCAGGCTGCGTGCATCTTTCAGCAGCCTGAAACGGTCTGGCTCGTACCACCCAACACTTTGGTCCATTTCGAGCAACTCTTCTGGCGTACCCACCTTGGACCAGAACCGCTCGGCATCACCACCGGCCTTTTCCCAGCGCTGCCATAGCGACTTCACTCGCTCGCCACCGGCAATCTGCCAGAACTTGTCCTCGGCGCGGCGCGCGCCTTCGTCTTCCCCGTACACCAGTTGCAGGCTGCGACACAGGAAGTCCCGCACCTGCCAGGGCCGCAGCGGCTGCAGGCGCAGGGTGTCGAAGGGCAGGCGGCGCTGCAGTTCGGACTCGAAGTCGCGCTGGCGGCAGCTCAGCAGCAGGGCGGCGAGGCGGTCGTCCTGCGCCAGGGTGGCGATGGCCTCCACCTTGTCGCGGCGCTGGCCGGGCGGGATCTCGTTGACCGCGTCGAGCAGGAGCAGCAGGCGGCCTTCGGCGCGCAGGGCCTGCAGGTCGGCGCTCAGCAGGGCGGGCGGAGTTTCGATGGCCGCGGCCTGCGCCCCGGGCGGCGGCGGCAAGCTGCGGCGGGCGATGAAGGCCTCCAGCGGCTCGGCAGCATCGGTCCACAGACCCAGCGCCACCAGCACCGGCACCGGCCGCGCCGGGTCGGCCAGCGCCTCGCGGGCCAGCTGGCAGGTGATGCGCCCGAGCGAAAAGCTCTTGCCGGCCCCCGGCTCGCCCAACACCGCAAGGCGACGCGCCGTCTCGCGCTGGGGCAGCTTGCTGTAAGCCTCCAGCACGTCCGGGTAGGTCTTTGGCTCGGCGCGCGCCGCGTGGCCGGGCGCACAGCCGTCGGCCGCGTCGAAGCCGAAGGCCTCGAACACCACGTCGGACGGCAGTACCACATCCTTCAGCACCCGCTCGAGCCGCTGCTCCTGCGTTTCCTCTCCGGCCAGCGGCACGTAGCGCGGTTCATGCTGGGCCAGGCGATCGACCAGGGCGGTGAGGTGGGCGAGTTCGCGGTCGCGGCGGGTGGGGGCTGCGGCTTGCGAAGCGCCCGCAGCGTCTTGGTCGGGCAATTTGGCGAAGAAGCCTTCGCGATCGATTCGTTCCAGGTCTGCGGCGAATTCGCGGATCAGCGTGTCGTGATGCTGGTAGACCGACTCGAAGTGTTCCAGCGCAGCCAGCTTCTCGCGGAAGTCGAACAGGCTGTTGGCCTCGGCCCGGGTGACCTTGGCGGTGCTGGTGGGTGCGTCGTGAAAGTAGGTCCAGATCTTCGGGCTGCCGGTGGCCTTGAATCGCCCGTGGGCCTTGTCGAACTCCTCCGCGGTGTACTTGCCGACCTTGCTGCGGTAGAGCACCACAAAGAGCTGGCAGCTGTCGATCTCGTGGTTGTAACCGTCCTGCGCCCGGGTCGGCGACATCACGCTGCCCAGGTCCTCCCAGAGCACGACCTCGAATTGAATGCCACGTTCGCGCCGCCAGAAGTCGCGCCTGTTCAAGCGCCCGACGGCCAGCTCGAACTGCTCACGGTGGTCGGCCAGCTCGGCGCTGGAAGCCAGAAAGATTCGGACGGTGCGGGTCATGCAGCGGCTCGCTCCCAGCGGGACGCCCAGGCCAGAATGAAAGCGGCACGCTCCCCCGGCTGCGACCCGATCGTGATCGTGGATTTTTCGTGAACCGGATTGTCGGGCAGACGACGGCCGCTTTCACTCTCGATTCATGCAGCTTCCGCTTCTTCCTCTGGCGTCCCCCGCCCCGCCCGCGCCTGCAGGATCGCTGGCAGCTTGCCCTCGATCCAGTCGGCCAGTTCGCGCACGTGGCCGCCCACCTCGTGGCCCAGGGCGGTGAGGCGGTAGTCCACATGCGGGGGCACGACCGGGTGGGCGCGGCGCTCGACGAACCCGTCGGCCTCCAGCCACTGCAGGGTCTGGGCGAGCATCTTTTCGCTCACGCCGCCGATGCGCCGGCGCAGTTCGGAAAAGCGCTGCGTGCCGCTAGCCAACAGGGCGATGAGCACCAGCACGCCCCAGCGGCTGGTGACGTGCTGCAGCACGCTGCGCGA
>DAOLLE010000031.1:0-4063 GCA_035331205.1 Burkholderiaceae bacterium | reverse complement strand
CGATGAGCACCAGCACGCCCCAGCGGCTGGTGACGTGCTGCAGCACGCTGCGCGACGGGCACTCAGCCGCCATCAGGTTGCCGCGCAGGAGGGGCTCGCGGTCGAGCAGGTCGTCGTCGGCCATGGACACTTACCTCGATGACAGTACTTACGGAAAGTTAGTTTAAACCGGATGATTCGGCCATCCCATCCCACCGGCCCCATCCAGGGGCCTTTCCAGGAGTGCCTTTCATGATTGTCATCACCGGTGCCAACGGCCAGCTCGGCCGCCTCGTGATTCAGCAGCTGCTGCAGCGCGGCGTCGCGCCCGGGCAGATCGTCGCCGCGGTGCGCAGCCCGGCCAAGGCCGCCGACCTGGCCGCGCAGGGCCTGCAGCTGCGCGAGGCGGACTACAACCGCCCCGAGACGCTGGACGGCGCCTTTGCCGGCGCCACGCAGCTGCTGCTGATCTCGTCCAGCGAGATCGGCCAGCGCCTGCCGCAGCACCGCGCCGTCGTCGACGCGGCCCGGCGCGCCGGTGTGGCGCACCTGGCCTACACCAGCCTGCTGCACGCCGACCGCTCGCCGCTGGGCCTGGCGGCCGAGCACCTGGCCACCGAGGCATTGATCGCCGATTCCGGCCTGCCGCACACCCTGCTGCGCAACGGTTGGTACAGCGAGAACTACCTGGCCAGCGTGCCGGCGGCGCTGCAGCACGGCGCCTTCATCGGCTCGGCGGGCGAGGGCCACATCGCCTCGGCCGCCCGCATCGACTACGCCGCCGCGGCCGCGGTGGTGCTGACCCGCGCGGTGCCGGCCGCGGCAGCCACGGGACTGGTGCTGGAACTGGCGGGTGACGGCAGCTACACGCTGGCGGAACTGGCCGCCGAGCTGAGCCGGCGCACGGGCCGCACGATCCCCTACGTCAACCTGCCGCAGGCGGACTTTGCCGCGGCGCTCAAGTGCGCCGGCCTGCCGGCCGGGCTGGCCGACCTGCTGGCCGATTCGGACGTCGGCGCCGCGCAGGGCGGGCTGTTCGACGACAGCCGCACGCTCTCCGCGCTGATCGGCCGCCCCACCGAGCCGATCGCCGAGGGGCTGGCGCGCGCGCTGGACGGCGCCGGCTTCATCGCCTCGGCCTGATTCAGCACGCGGGGGCCGCCAGAGCGCGCCGGCGAGGGTTTTCGACGGCGGGCCGGGGCGACCCGCTCCCCATCGCGCCGAGTCGATGCGCGCCTGGGCGTCCGGTCGTTCAGCCCGGGGATCATCCTGCCGGGGTAGCACCCACCCGGCCGAATGCGCTCAGCCTGGGCCATGCCGGTGGCGGTGGTGCACGTCCGGGTGGTGAGCGTGGCGGTGCGTCAGTGCCTCGTGCCGGTGCGGGTGGCTGTGCGCGCCCGCGCCGCCCCAGGGGAAGTCGTGGGCGTGCTGGTGGTGCTCGTCGTGCCGGTGGCGGTGGCTGTGCACCAGCGGCTCGTGCCGGTGCTCGTGCTCGTGGCGCTCGCGCAGGTGCAGCCACACGCCCAGGGCCATCAGCGCGGCGGCGGCCCAGAACAGGGCCGAAGGCAGCTCGGGCCAGATCGCCAGCGACAGGGCGACGCCGAACAGCGGCGCCACGGAGAAGTACGCCCCCGTGCGCGCCGTGCCCAGCCCACGCAGCGCGAGGACGAAGAGCGTCAGGCTCAGCCCATAGCCCAGAAAGCCCACGGCGAGGCCACCCGCCAACGCCCCAGTCGACGGCCAGACCGACCCGTTCGCCAGCGCCAGCGCGGTGTTGGCCGCCCCGGCCAGCAGGCCCTTGAGCAGGGCCACCAGCATCGCGTCGTTGGTGGCGACCTTGCGGGTCAGGTTGTTGTCCACCGCCCAGGCCAGGCAGGCCCCGATGATCAGCAGCACGCCGGCCGAGCCCGCCCCGCCGGGGTCGGCCAGTCCGCCCGGCCCACCCGATCCACCCGATGGATCCAGCCCCCCGGTCGGCCAGGCCAGCAAGACTCCACCCACGACGATGGCCAGCATGCCGGCGACGGTGCCGCGATCTGCGTTCTCGCGGAACACCACCCAGGCGATCAGCGCGGTCAGAACGCCCTCCAGGTTGAGCAGCAGCGCAGCGCTGGGCCCGTCGACCTGCGCCAGCCCCCGCATCAGCAGCGCCGGGCCGATCATCCCGCCGCAGGCGATCGCCCCCAGCAGCCAAGGCCAATCCGCGCGCGGGATGCGCAGGTCCGCGGCGCCCGCCGGCCCGCGCAGCCGGCGCAGCAGCAGGATGGCCCCCAGACCCAACCCGCTGCCGAGGTACAGCAGCCCGGCCAGCAGCAGCGGCGGCACTGCGCCGACGAGCAGCTTGGCCAACGGCGTGCTGGCACCGAACAGCAGGGCGGCGGCCAGGGCGGGCAAGGCGGGGCGGATCGTCATGGTGGGAGTGGAACACGAGGACCGGCGCCGCGCGCGCAGCGGTGCGATCATCCTGAGCCGCCGGCCACCTCCGGCCGTAGCGGCCGCACCGCTGCCAGCCCATGACGACCGAGCCCTGCTCCGCTCCAATCCCCACCCCGGCTTCCGGGCACGCTGCGCCCCCGGCGCCCCCTGCGCCCACCCGCGCCGAGGCCCTGCGCTTCTGGCTCGAGCTCGGCTTCGTCAGCTTCGGCGGGCCGGCCGGGCAGATCGCGCTGATGCACGAGGAGCTGGTCGAGCGCCGCCGCTGGATCAGCGAGCGGCGCTTCCTGCACGCGCTGAACTACTGCATGGTCCTGCCCGGGCCGGAGGCGCAGCAGCTGGCCACCTACATCGGCTGGCTGCTGCACCGCAGCTGGGGCGGCGTGGTGGCGGGTGCGCTGTTCGTGCTGCCCTCGCTGGCGATCCTGATCGCGCTGAGCGGGGTCTACCTCGCCTTCGGCCAGCTGCCCGCCATCGCCGGGCTGTTCTACGGCATCAAACCCGCCGTCACCGCGCTGGTCCTGCACGCCGCCTGGCGCGTGGGCTCGCGCACGCTGAAGAACGCCTGGCTCTGGGGCATTGCGGCGCTGGCCTTCATCGCCCTCTTTGCGTTCGATGCGCCCTTCCCGCTCATCGTGCTGGCCGCCGGCCTGATTGGCCACGTGGGCGGGCGCCTGGCACCAGAGCGGTTAAAGGCCGGGGGCGGCCACGGTTCGGCCCAGGCCGGCCACGGCCCGGCGCTGATCGACGACGACACGCCCACGCCGGCCCACGCCCAGTTCCGCTGGAGCCGCCTTCTTGCGCGGCTGATCGGCTTTGTCGCCCTCTGGGCCGGCGCCATCGGCCTGCTCGCACTGGGCTTCGGCCCGCACGCCACGCTCACACAGATGGCGGGCTTCTTCACCAAAGCCGCACTGCTGACCTTCGGCGGCGCCTACGCGGTGCTGCCCTACGTCTACCAGGGTGCGGTCGAGCACTACCACTGGCTGAGCGGCACGCAGATGATCGACGGCCTGGCGCTGGGCGAGACGACGCCCGGCCCGCTGATCATGGTGGTGGCATTCGTCGGCTTCGTCGGTGGCTGGACGAAGGCGCTGTTCGGGCCGGACGCGCTCTTCGCCGCCGGCGCAGTGGCCGCCGGCGTGGTCACCTTCTTCACCTTCCTGCCCTCCTTCGCCTTCATCTTGCTGGGCGGGCCCTTCATCGAATCCACCCACGGCAACCTGAAGTTCACCGCGCCGCTGACGGGCATCACCGCTGCCGTGGTGGGCGTGATCGTCAACCTGGCGCTGTTTTTCGCGGGGCACGTGCTCTGGCCCAAGGGCTTCGCCGGCCCCCTCGAATGGCCCGCCGCGCTGATCGGGCTGGGCGCCGCGCTCGCGCTGTTTCGCTTCAAGCAGGGCGTGATCCCGGTGATCGCCGCCAGTGCTGTGGCGGGGTTGCTGTGGACGGTGGCCCTGCGCTGAGCCCCGAAAGGTCGCGCGACCGGACGACCCGACGTTCCCGCCCGTTCAGACCAGCCCGGCGTACGCCGCGCCATCGAGCTGCAGGTTCTGCCCGCTGATGTAGCCGGCCAGATCGCTGCAGAGGAAGGCGCAGGCGGCGCCGAACTCCTCCGGCCGGCCCATGCGCCCGGCGGGGATGGTGGCCG
>DAOLLE010000030.1:0-13547 GCA_035331205.1 Burkholderiaceae bacterium | reverse complement strand
TGTTGTGCGGGTGCAGGCGCATGAAGCGGGCCAGCGCCTTGGCCGCCTTCTTGCGTTCGACGTTGGGGTCGTCCTCGGCCTTCTTGATCAGCTTGTAATAGGTCTTGTAGGTGACGTAGCTCTTCAGCACGTCCTCGATGAAGCCTTCCTCGATGGCCTGGCGCATGGTGTAGCGGTGGAAGGGCTCACCCTTGCGGCCGAAGATCGCCAGCGTCTTATGCTTGGGCGTGGCGGTGAAGGCGAAGAAGCTCATGTTCGGCTGCTGGCCGCGCTTGGCCATGGAACGGAACAGGCGCTCGAGCTCGAGCTCGCCTTCGTCCTCCGCCATCTCCTGCGCCTTGCGGCGCAGCTCGGCGCCACCCAGCACGCCCTTCAACTCCGTCGCCGTCTCACCCGACTGCGAGCTGTGCGCCTCGTCGATGATTACCGCGTACCTGCGCGTGGGCAGTTGGCTCTTGCTGCCCTCGCCACGTTCCTCGGCAAGCTTCATCAACTGCCCGGATACGAAGGGAAACTTCTGCAGCGTGGTGATGATGATCGGCACGCCCGCTTCCAGCGCCTCGGCGAGCTGGCGCGAATCCTCGTCGATCTTCTGCACCACGCCCTGGCGGTGGTCGAACTGGTAGATGGTGTTCTGCAATTGGCGGTCCAGCACCACGCGGTCGGTGATGACCACCACGCTGTCGAACAGCCGCTGGTCGCGTTCGTCGTGCAGGCTGGACAGGCGATGCGCCAGCCAGGCAATGGTGTTGCTCTTGCCGCTGCCGGCCGAATGCTCGACCAGATAGTTATGGCCCACGCCCTCGCTGGCGGCCGCCGCCACCATCTGGCGCACCGCCTGCAACTGGTGGTAGCGCGGAAAGATCAGGCTTTCCTTGCGCAGCTTCTTGCCGTCGTCGGTGGTCTTCTCTTCGACATCGAGATGCAGGAAGCGCGCGAGCAGGTCGAGCAGGCTATCGCGCTGCAGCACCTCTTCCCACACGTAGGCCGTCTTGTAGTTGCGCCCCTCAGGGTGGGGCGGGTTGCCGGCGCCGCCGTCCGCGCCGCGGTTGAAGGGCAGAAAGTAGGTCGATGAACCGGCCAGGCGCGTGGCCATGTGCGCCTCCTCGGTATCCACCGCGAAATGCACCAGCGCACGCCTGGAGAACACGAAGATCGGCTCGCGCGGGTCGCGATCGTGGCGGTACTGGTGGATGGCGTTGGCGGCGGTCTGGCCGCTGAGCGGGTTCTTCAGTTCCAGCGTCACCAGCGGGATGCCGTTCACCGACAGCACCACATCCAGCGACTTTTCCGACTTCGGGCTGAAGTGCAGTTGGCGGGTGAGCCCCAGCCGGTTGGCCCGATAGCGCGCCTCGAGTTCCGGGTTCAGGCCGTGTGCCGGGCGGAAGAAGGCGATGCGCAAGGTCTTGCCGAAACACTTGAAGCCGTGGCGCAGCGTGGCCAGCGCGCCATGGGTGTCGAGCCACTTGCACAGCGACTCGAGCACTCGCAGGCCGGTCTGCTCGCCGTGCAGCGCCTCCAGCTTGTCCCACACCTTGCCCTGGGTGGCGCGGATGAAGGCCAGCGCCTCGTCGGGGAAGATCGCGCGCTCGCGGTCGAAGGCGTTGCTGTCCACCCGCGCGTAGCCCCCGGCGAGCAAGACCGACTCGATGGCGGTCTCGAAAGCGGCTTCGCTGGTGGTCTTCATCGCTCGTTTCCTTTAGCAGCGCGAGGTATTGGTTAAATATTCAGCGCTAACTTTAACTTGTGAACAGCTTAAGGTAACGGTCAAAGGCATAAACCCTGCCGCGCTGCTGGCCGGTGATCTCCACCAGCACGTGCCGCTCGATCAGCGCCTTGATCAGCGTATTGGCCGTGGGTGTGGACACGCCCAGCGCCCGCTCCAGGTCGGCCGCGGCCACGATGGGGCGCCGGTACAGCAGGTTCAGCGCATCGCGGGCCATGGCCGCGCGGCGGCCCATGTCCAGCGCTGCGTGCTCCACTTCGGTGCGCAACGACAGGATCTGCCGAAAGGTGTCGCGCCCCTTGACCGCGGTCTGCGTCACCCCATTCAGGAAGAACCGCACCCAGTGAATCAGGTCGTTGCTGGTGCGCACCCGCATCAGCGCGTCGTAATAGCTGGCCCGGTTGCGCTCGAAAAAATCCGACAGGTACAGCGAGGGCTTGGCCAGCAGCCCGTGGCTGATGAGGTAGAGCGGAATCATCAGCCGCCCGATTCGGCCATTGCCGTCCAGAAAGGGGTGAATCGTCTCGAACTGGTAGTGGCTGATGGCGACGCGCACCAGATGCGGCACCACCACCGCTTCGTTGTGCCAGAACTTCTCCAGGTCGCCCATCAGCTCGGGCACGCCTTCATGGTGCGGCGGTACGAAGGCCGCATCGGCCAGACTGGAGCCGCCGATCCAGTTCTGGCTGGCGCGGAATTCGCCCGGCAGCTTGTGCTCGCCCCGCACCCCGCGCATCAGCGTGGCGTGGGTCTGCTTCAGCAACCGGTTGGACAAGGGCAGGCGCTGCAACTCGTCAATGGCCAGGTTGACCGCATCGATGTAGTTGCGCACCTCACGCCAGTCGTCGCGCTTCTCGGGCCGGATCTGGTCTTCGGACATCAAGGCCTCGTCAATGGCCGTTTGCGTGCCCTCGATCTTGCTGGAGGTCTGCGCCTCCTTGACCACGTGCATTTCGATGAACAGATCGATGTCGGGAACGATCAGCGAAAACGCATTCAGCTCCCCCAGCGCCTGGGTGGCCTGCTCCAGCAAGGCGTTGATCGTGGCGTCTTCCCAGGTCCACTCGTGGTTGACCGGCACCGGCTCGAAGCTCTTGTACTGGTAGCGCGGCTGCCAGCGGCCCGCCTGGAAGGTTTCGAATTTCATGCGCTCATCTCCTCCAGCGGAATCTGGCCGGTGACCGCGGCGGTGATCAGCGCGGCGCGGCGCTCTTTCAGCAGGTGCAGGGAGTGCCGCAATTCACTACGGATTTTCTCGAGTCGGTGGCGTCTGTCGGCCAGGAACTGCCGTATTGCCAGTTGCTCCTCTATCGGCGGCAACGGAACTGGAAGCTCCTTGATGTTCGATCCAGATATGGACGCCAGATTAGTCGAGCGCTTGGCGCGACTCTCGAAGTAACGCTTTGCTTCCAGCGTCGACGTCCATAGGGCGAGCCAGTCGGAGTCGACCGAATGAGGCCTGACCGCGAACACATGGTTTTGATGGAGGCAAGGTGCGATCTCATCCCGCCATACACAGCCACGACCGAGCTTGTCGATGTCGCCACCCTCGTTCATCAACACATCACCCTTCGCGAGAAGGTTCGACGCGGCCTCGGATGCGGGCACCTCAACAGTCAGAACATCGTCCAAGTCAAGGTAACCATCCTGAACATTTGCGACGCGCAAATACGGGTACTCCAGCAATTCACCGGAGTACTGCTTACCCAAGGTCAATCCACCTCGAACCTCGGCAAGCTGCTTCAAACGCTGCAATCCCCAGTGCGTCGGAATCTCGCCCAGCCATTCCTGGCCGGAGGGTTTGAGCGGGGCGTCGGGGTCGAGGCCGCGGGTGACGACTCGGCTGATGAGGGCGGCGCGCTTTTCTTCCAGCAGCGCGAGCATGCGCTCCTTGGCGGCAATCAGCCGGTCGATGCGGGCGGTTTCGCGGTCGAGGTAGTTGGCGATGAGGCGCTGAACATCCTGGCTCGGGAATGGCAGACGGTGCTGACGGAGCACGTCGGGCGACACGCGCTTGAGTCCGCCCGCGCCCGTCATGGAGGCCTCGCCATCCTGCTTGAAGATCGAAGACTGAAAGTAATAGAAGAGGAACCTGCGCTCGGCGACCGTCGGGCGGATCACGAACAGTTCCGAGCTACCAAAGCCCTTCCCACCGACAAGGTGCTCTGCTACGGCGATGTTGCCGTTCTCGAAGCAGGGCGTGACCTTCGCCAGGACGATATCGCCATCCTCGAAGGCAGTGTAGGAAGAGCCGTACTTCGAGAACTTTTCGGAATTCGGGATGAAGTACCCGCACTTCACCCTGTCCATTGGGAGAAAGGTGAGGTCATCGTCGTCGTCAAACTCGTCGAAAGGGACCGACGGATTCAACTCGCAAACGTAGCGTAGCGGGATGGTTTTCCATTCCTGTGAACTCACTCCCCGACCTCCCGCAACTGCTCATCGATGAACAACTGCATCTCTTCCTTCTGCGGCAGTTCGAGGAGGTATTTCGACACGAACAGTTGGTTGTCCATGCCGGCCAAGGCGTATTCGACGAGGGCGTGACTCTTGTCGGTGCACAGCAGGATGCCGACCGGCGGGTTGTCGCCCTCGGTCATCATGTGCCGGCGGTACCAGTTGACGTAGGTGTTGAGCTGACCGAGGTTCTCGTGGCTGAACTTTTCCAGCTTCAGCTCCACGAGCACATGGCATTTCAGGATGCGGTGATAGAACACCAGATCGACGAAGAAATGCTCATCGCCGATGAGGATGCGTTTCTGCCGCGCCTCGAAACAGAAGCCGTGCCCGAGTTCGAGCAGGAAGGCCTGCAACTTCTCCGTGAGTTGCGCTTCCAAATGAGATTCGCTCATCACCTCGGCAGGCTTCAGGCCAAGAAACTCGAAGATGTAGGGGTCACGGATGGGCAGCAGGGCCTGCGGCTCGGCGCCGTGCTGGGCCAGCTCGGCGAGCTTCTTCTTATCCAGCGACAGGCCGGAGCGCTCGTAGTAAAGGCTGCCGATCTGGCGCTTGAGTTCGCGCACCGACCAGTTGCCCCGGATGCACTCGAGCTCGTAGAAGCTGCGTTTGGTGGCGTCGTCGAGGGCGATGAGTTCGACAATGTGCGAAAACGACAACCGCGAAACGATGGTGCTCGCGTTCGCTGCGGGCTGCGACGCCATTGTCCCTGCAATCCGGGAGACGTCTCCCGATTCCACCAGCGGCGGAAGCCAAGCTGCCAATTCGGGAGACAGTGTCTCCCGAATCTGCGGGTAAGCCTGATAGAACTGCCGGTAACGCCGAAGCTCGCGCTCCTCGCTTCTGGCCACATCGAGGCCCTTCAAGGCCTTTGCCAGTTGAGCGAACAGCTTTTCTCCGTACTCCGCCCGATCCTTGCCATTCAATTCGTACTCGGCGATGTAGCAGCCGATCAGCCAGTTTCGCAGAGTCAGGCTGATGTTGATGGCCTTGCCGGCCCGTGCTGCCAGCTCGCGGTGAGCGGTCTGAATGCTTTCGACCAGGCGAGTGAAGGTGGCTGCGTTCTTCACTCCGTCACCTCCCGCAACAAGGCCAGAATCTGCTTCTCGACCTCGGCCAGCTCAGTGTCGATCACATGCAGCGGGCGCGGCGGCTGGTACTGGAAGAACACGCGGTTGAAGTTGATCTCGTAGCCGACCTTGCCGATGCCGCCGTCCTGCTCGTCCAGCGTCTCGCGGTCGATCCAGGCGTCGGCCACGTAGGGGCGCACCTCGCGCAGCACGTAGCCGACGATGTCCTCCTTCAGCGGGATGTTCTCCGCGTCCTTCAGCGCCGGGTCCGCTTCGTACTCGATGTGCTTGCCCTTGCCATCGGCGTACAGACCCAAAAGCGCGTACAGCTCGGCCTTCGTGACGTCAGCGGGTAAGGCCTGGCCGGGGAACAGCGCGGCGAGGTCGAGCGGCGCGACCTTGTGGTGCCTGGCGATGACCAGCGCGGCCTCGGGGTCCACAGTGGTGAAGCAGTCACGGAAGGTCTTCTTCTGCGCCGTGCCCTTCGCGCCCTTGGACCAGCCCTCGACCTCCTCGGGCAAGTCCTTGAACACCTGCTGCACGGCGTCCCAGGCCTGGTTCCAGTCCAGCAGCGGCTCGTCGCCGAGCGCGTCGCGCACCGCCTGCAGGGCGTCGAACAGTTCGGGGCAGGCATTCAGAAAGCGCTCGCGCGCATCCTGGGTGATCTGGAAGCGCAGGCGCAGCGGGCGCAGCACGGTGATGCGGCGGTAGCCGAAGTCGGTGTTGTCGAACACGCGGCTGGTCTCGCCGTCAGCCATGCCGCCGTGCTCGCGGGTGACGGCATCGAGGGCAGCCTGATCGAGGTAGCGGCGCTTGTCGCCCAGGCTGCGCTTCATCGGCGTGTAGCGCGCGCGGGCGTCGATGAGCTGGATCCTGCCCTTGCGGTGGGCAGCCTTGCGGTTGCTGACCACCCAGATGAAGGTGCCGATGCCGGTGTTGTAGAACATCTGCTCGGGCAGGGCGACGATGGCTTCGAGCATGTCGCGCTCGATGATCCAGCGCCGGATGTCGCTTTCGCCGCTGCCGGCACCGCCGGTGAACAGCGGCGAGCCGTTGAAGACGACGGCCGCACGCGAACCCGGCAGGTCCTTGTTGCCGGGCGCGTAGTCGGCGAACTTGCTGATCATGTGCAGCAGGAAGAGCAAGGCGCCATCGTTGATCCGGGGCAGCTTGCCGCTGTAGCCGCGGAAGTCGGTCCAGCGGTCGATCACCTTCTTCTCGGCCTTCCAGTCCACACCAAAGGGCGGATTGGCGAGCAGGTAGTCGAACGAGGGCATGTCCGCAAAGCGATCGTCGATCAGGGTGTTGCCGAGTTCGACCCGGCTGTCGCGCTGGCCCTTGATCAGCAGGTCGGAGGCGGCGACGGCATACGAGCGCGGGTTGTAGTCCTGGCCATAGACCTTGACGGTGGCTTGCTCGTTGTGGGCGCGGATCCAGTTCTGCGCCTCGGCCAGCATGCCGCCGGTGCCGCAGGCCGGGTCGCAGATGGTGACGATGACGCCGGCCTGGGTGAGCACGCTGGTGTCGGGTTCCAGCAGCAGGTTGACCATGAGCTGGATGACTTCGCGCGGGGTGAAGTGGTCGCCGGCGGTTTCGTTGGCGGCTTCGTTGAAGCGCCGGATCAGGTCTTCGAACACCAGACCCATGGTGATGTTATCGACCTTGCGCGGATGCAGGTCGATCTCGGCGAACCGGGCGACGACCTGATAGAGGCGATTGGATTCCTCGAGCTTATCGATCTCCTTGTCGAACTCGAAGCGTTCGAAGATCCGGCGGATGTTCTCGGAGAAGCCAGCGATGTAGTCGGCCAGATGGCGGCCGATGTTGTCCGGGTCGCCCTTGAGCTTGTGGAAATCGAGCTGGCTGTGGTTGTGAAAGCCCAGCGGGTTGCCGTGCTCATCCTTGGCCAGGTTGTTGAGTATCGCGTCGATGTTGGCGATCTTCTTCGCGCTCAGCTCGGCGTGGCGCTTGAGCACGGCGTCCTTGCTGGGCGCCAGCACGGCGTCGAAGCGGCGCAGCACGGTCAGCGGCAGCATCACGCGCTCGTACTGCGGCGGGCGGTAGGGGCCACGCAGCAGATCGGCGACGGACCAGATGAAGTTGGCGAGTTGTTGAAAGCTGGCGCTCATGCATGCGTCCTGGAATGCGAGTGGTTCGGGTGCGCGGCGATGGCCGCACGGGCGCACCGAATCGTCGGGAGTCTACCCGGACCGCTCCCAAACGGTCATCGCATCGGCGACTTCGATCGGGCATGTAGCCAATCCGCGAATCCGCGGGTCACCTGGATCGGGTGAAACCACGCGCTGGCCCGCCCCCGTCCTGCTGCTGCCGATGGTGCACTGCAACCACAAACGCGCTGGAATCCGAACAGCCGCCACACCTCTGCAAAAACTCAAGCGCCTGTTTTAAAGCACCTTTTCTTCTGGCATCGCTCTTGCTCCATGGGCTTCAGGTTGATCTGCACGCAGTCAGTCCTTTTACCGATCCCCATCCAGGAGCCCACCATGAGCAAGAACAACGCATTCCCCCGCAGCGCCGCCAAGTGGCTGAAGACCTTCGCCGTCGCCGCCCTTGCGACCTCCACGATCGGCCTCGCCCAGGCCGCCACCGACAAGCCGCTCAAGCTCGGCACCACCGCGGCCTTCGTGCCGGCGCTAGAGGTCGCGGTGCAGGAAGCCGCCGCACAGGGCGTGAAGGTCGAGCTGGTCGAGTTCGCCGACTGGAACACGCCCAACCTCACGGTCGCCAAGGGCGACATCGACGCCAACTACTTCCAGCACATCCCCTTCCTCGAGAACGCCAACAAGGCGGGCGGCTTCAACCTGGTGCCGGCCGCGATCGGCATCATCAACAACGTCGGCCTGTACTCGAAGAAGCACAACGCGCTGGCCGACATCCCGGTGGGCGCCAAGGTGGCGATCGCCGGCGACGCGGTCAATGGCGCGCGCGGCCTGCAACTGCTGGAGAAGGCCGGGCTGATCAGGCTCAAGCCGGGCACCGGCTACAAGACCACCCAGGCCGACATCGTCGACAACCCGAAGAAGCTCAGGATCATCGAACTCGAAGCGGTGCAACTGGCGCGCGCGCTCGATGACTTCGACCTGGCGCAGGGCATGCCGCATTACCTGAAGCTGGCCGGCACGATCGACCCGGCCAAGGCGCTGATCTTCGACGGCCAGGACCAGAAGGTGTATGCGCTGCAGTTCGTCACCCGTCCGGAAGGGAAGGATGACCCGCGCCTGCAGAAGTTCGTGCGCATCTACCAGACCTCGCCGGCGGTGCGCGCCGCGCTCGACAAGCATTCCGGCAAGTTCTACACCGCGGCCTGGGAGCACTGACACCATGGACCGGCTTGCAACCCGCATCGAGCAGTCGCTCGCCCACATCCGGCTGGAGGCGATCGGCAAGACCTACGACACCGGCCGCGGCGCGGTCACCGCGCTGGAAGACATCGACCTCGACATCCAGCGCGGCGAGATCTTCGGCATCATCGGCCGCAGCGGCGCCGGCAAGTCCTCGCTGATCCGCACCCTGAACCGGCTCGAAGACCCGAGCAGCGGCAAGGTGCTGATCGACGGGCGCGACATCGCGACACTGGACGAGAACGAGCTCGTCGGCCTGCGCCGGCGCGTCGGCATGATCTTCCAGCACTTCAACCTGATGTCGGCGAAGACAGTGTGGCAGAACGTGGCCCTGCCGCTGAAGGTGGCGGGCACGAGCGCGGCCGACATCGAGCGCCGTGTGGCCGAGCTGCTGGAGCTGGTCGGTCTGGCGGAGAAGCGCGACAGGTATCCGGCGCAGTTGTCGGGCGGGCAGAAGCAGCGCGTGGGCATCGCGCGCGCCCTGGTGCACCAGCCCGAGATCCTGCTGTGCGACGAGGCCACGTCGGCACTCGACCCGGAGAGCACGCAGGCCATCCTCGCGCTGCTGCGCGACATCAACCAGCGCCTGGGCCTCACCATCGTGCTGATCACCCACGAGATGGAGGTGATCCACGAGATCTGCCACCGCGTGGTGGTGCTGGAACGCGGCCGCGTGGCGGAGCAAGGTCCGGTGTGGCAGGTGTTCGGCGACCCGCAGCACGAGGTCACGCGCAGCCTGCTCGGCACCGTGCATCACGACCTGCCCGACGACCTCAACGGCCGCATCCACCCCGAGCGCAGCGCGGAAGCGCGCGCGCTGCTGCTCGACCTGCACTTCACCGGCGTCAGCCGCCGCGACCCCGACCTGTTGTCGATCGCCAGCGTGCTGGGCGCCGGCACGCGGCTCGTGCATGGCGGCATCGACCGCATCCAGGGACGCGCGCAGGGCCATCTGCTGGTGAGCGTGGATTCGAGCGAACCGGCAGAAGACATTCTCCACCGCGCACGCGGCCTGGCCGACAAGGTGGGAGGACTGGGTTATGTCGCCCTTGCTCATTGATCGACTGCTCACCGGCGCGTGGGAGACCTTCGTGATGATCGGCGTGTCGTCGCTGATCACGCTGCTGCTCGGCATTCCGCTGGCGCTGATCCTGGTCGCCACCGCGCGCGACGGCATCTTCGCGGCGCGCTGGGCCAACAGCGTGCTGGGCAGCGTGGTCAACGTCGTCCGCTCGATCCCGTTCCTGATCCTGATGGTGGCGATGATCCCGATCACCCGCCTGCTCGTCGGCACCAGCTACGGGGTGTGGGCGGCGATCGTGCCGCTGAGTGCGGCCGCGGTCCCCTTCTTCGCCCGCATCGCCGAGGTCAGCCTGCGCGAGGTGGACCGCGGCCTGATCGAAGCGGCGCAGGCGATGGGCTGCAAGCGCTGGCACATCATCTGGCACGTGCTGCTGCCCGAGGCCCGGCCGGGCATCGTCGCCGGCTTCACGATCACGCTGGTGAGCATGATCAACGCCTCGGCGGTGGCGGGGGCGATCGGCGCCGGCGGGCTGGGCGACCTCGCCTACCGCTACGGCTATCAGCGCTTCGACACCGACGTGATGCTGACCGTGATCGTGCTGCTGGTGGCGCTGGTGACCGTGATCCAGTTCGGCGGCGACCGGCTGGCGCTGAGGCTGAACAAGCGGGGCTGAAGACCCGCGCCGAACGGATCGGCGCCACCCCCTCCACCCTGCAATCATGCAAATACCGATCCCGCCGCGCTCATAGTGGCGGGATCGGCGTTTTTGGCGTGATGAATCCCGACCGCGCCGAACACCACTCCTTTTGGCGCGATGCACGGCATATCGCGCCATTCCGGGCTGGAGGCGCAGCTGCTGCGTGAGCAGCAGTTCGATCCGGCCTCTGCTGCGGCGCCAGCAGCAGCGTCGACGCCATATTCTCAAGCCACTGTTTTACAAGCACAAAGCTCCTGGCACGCACCGTGCTAATGCTCATGCAAGTGCCAACCCTGGCACGCCGCACACAACCCACAAAGGTGAAAGCATGAGCAAGCCCATCAAAGTCGTGGCCGTTTCCGGCGGCCTGCAACGTCCCTCCCGCACCCTGACCGTCGTCGAAGCGCTGATCGACGCCCTGGGCGAGCAGGCTTCGATCGACGTGCGCCTGATCGAACTCGGCACCGTCGGCCCCAAGCTGGCCGGCGCGCTCTACCCCTCGCAGTTGCCCGATGAGGTCAAGGCCGACATCGCCGCGATCGAAGCGGCGGACTTCCTGGTGGTGGCGAGCCCGGTGTATCGCGCCTCCTTCACCGGGCTGTTCAAGCACCTGTTCGATTTCGTCGACCACAACGCGCTGATCGACGTGCCGGTGCTGCTGGCCGCCACCGGCGGCAGCGACCGCCACGCGCTGGTCATCGAGCACCAGCTTCGCCCGCTGTTCAGCTTCTTCCAGGCCCATACGCTGCCGATCGGCGTGTATGGCAGCGAGGCCGAAATCCAGGGCTATCAGATCACCAGCCCGGCGCTGCAGGCGCGCATCGACCTCGCGGCCGAGCGGGCGCGCCCCTTCCTGCGCCCCCGCGCGCCCGTCGTCTCGAGCGTGCTCAAGAACGCGCGCGCGGCCGCCTGACCCCCCGGATCGACAGACAAGGAAACACGCACATGAGTCGCGACAACATCAAATTCGCCTACTGGGTGCCCAACGTCAGTGGCGGGCTGGTCGTCAGCAAGATCGAGCAGCGCACGAGCTGGGACATCGACTACAACCGCAAGCTGGCGCAGATCGCCGAGCACGCAGGTTTCGACTACGCCCTGTCGCAGATCCGCTTCACCGCCGGCTATGGCGCCGAATACCAGCACGAGTCGGTGGCGATCAGCCATGCGCTCTTGGCCGCGACCGAAAAGCTGCGCGTGATCGCCGCGGTGCTGCCCGGGCCGTGGCATCCGGCGGTGCTGGCCAAGCAGATCGCCACCATCGACCAACTCACCGGCGGCCGCGTGGCGGTCAATGTGGTGTCGGGCTGGTTCCGCGGCGAGTTCCACGGCATCGGCGAGCCCTGGCTGGAGCATGACGAGCGCTATCGCCGCTCGCAGGAGTTCATCGAGGTGCTCAAGGGCATCTGGACCCAGGACAACTTCACCTACAAGGGCGACTTCTACCGCTTCCACGACTACACCTTGAAGCCCAAGCCCCTGCAGCAGCCGCATCCGGAGATCTTCCAGGGCGGCAGTTCGCGCGCCGCGCGCGACATGGCTTCCCGGGTGTCCGACTGGTATTTCACCAACGGCAACACCGTCGAAGGCATCAAGGCGCAGGTCGACGATATCCGCGCCAAGGCGGCCGCCAACGGGCACCGGGTCAAGGTCGGCGTCAATGCCTTCATCATCGCCCGCGACACCGAGGAAGAGGCCAAGGCGGTGCTGCAGGAGATCATCGACAAGGCCGATCCCGACGCCGTCAATGCCTTTGGGGATGCGGTGAAGCAGGCCGGCAAGGCGAGCCCGGAAGGCGAGGGCAACTGGGCGAAGTCCACCTTCCAGGATCTGGTGCAGTATAACGACGGCTTCAAGACCAACCTGATCGGCACCCCGCAGCAGATCGCCGAGCGCATCGTCGCGCTGAAGGCGGTCGGCGTGGATCTGGTGCTGAGCGGCTTCCTGCACTTCCAGGAGGAAGTGGCCTACTTCGGCGAGAAGGTGCTGCCGCTGGTGCGCGCGCTTGAGGCGAAGGCTGCTGCCGCGAAGCCGGCACCCGAACTGGCCGAAGCGGCCTGAGGACGGGGAAAGACATGAGTCTCGACATCTTCTGGTTCCTGCCCACCGCCGGCGACACGCGCTACCTCGGCAAGTCCAGCTCCGGGCGCCCGGTCAGCATCGAATACATGCAGCAGATCGCGGTGACCGCCGACAACCTGGGCTACGACGGCATCCTGATCCCCACCGGCAGCGGCTGCCTCGACCCCTGGGTGGTGGCGGGCAGCGTGGCGCCGGTGACGCGCAAGCTCAAGCTGCTGGTGGCGCTGCGCACCGCGCTGACCAAGCCGACCGCCGCCGCGCGCATGGCGGCGACACTGGACCAGGCCACCCGGGGCCGGCTGCTGCTCAACGTGGTGGCGGGCGGCGACTCGGCGGAGCTGGCCGGCGACGGCATCTTCCTCGACCACGACGCGCGCTACGACGAGGCGAGCGAGTTCCTCACCATCTGGCGCCGACTGCTGCAGGGCGAGACGGTCGATTACGAGGGCGGACATCACAAGGTGAAGGGCGCGCAACTGCTCTTTCCCGCGCTGCAGAAACCCTATCCGCCGCTGTATTTCGGCGGCTCGTCGAACGCCGCCCACGACCTCGCGGCCGAGCATGTCGACGCCTACCTGACCTGGGGCGAGCCGCCCGCGGCGGTGGCCGAGAAGATCGCCGACGTGCGTGCGCGTGCGGCGAGGCGCGGGCGCAAGGTCCGCTTCGGCGTCCGCCTGCACGTGATCGTGCGCGAGACCAACGAGGAAGCCTGGGCCGAGGCCGACAAGCTCATCAGCCGCCTCGACGATGACACCATCGCCAAGGTGCAGGCGCGCTTCGCGACGATGGATTCCGAAGGCCAGCGCCGCATGGCTGCGCTGCACGGCGGCCGGCGCGACAAGCTCGAGGTCAGCCCCAACCTGTGGGCGGGCGTGGGCCTGGTGCGCGGCGGTGCGGGCACGGCGCTGGTGGGCGATCCGCACACCGTGGCGACGCGCCTCAGGGAATATGCCGATCTGGGCGTCGACAGCTTCGTCCTCTCCGGCTATCCGCATCTCGAGGAAGCCTGGCGCTTCGCCGAGCTGGTGTTCCCGCTGCTGCCAGGCAAGGCGCCGGTGACGATCCAGGATCAGGTGATCACCGGCGGCCCGTTCGACCAGAGCACGGTCAGGACCCCGGCAGCGGTGAAGGC
>DAOLLE010000029.1:0-13817 GCA_035331205.1 Burkholderiaceae bacterium | reverse complement strand
CCAACTACGTCGCCGCCCGCCTGGCCGACGCCTATGACATCCACTACAGCGGCGGCATCGCCGGCGTGAAGGGCGGCGGCGTGGCGCACGAGTGCATCCTCGACCTGCGCCCGCTGAAGGACAGCTCCGGCGTCAGCGCCGAGGACGTCGCCAAGCGCCTGATCGACTACGGTTTCCACGCCCCGACGCTGAGCTTCCCGGTGCCCGGGACGCTGATGGTCGAGCCCACCGAGAGCGAGCCCCTGGTCGAGCTGGACCGCTTCTGCGACGCCATGCTCGCCATCCGCGAGGAGATCCGCCAGGTCGAGTCCGGTGCCTGGAGCCGAGACGACAACCCGCTGAAGCACGCCCCCCACACCGCCGCCAGCCTGGTGGCCGGTGAGTGGACGCACGCCTACCCCCGCGAAGTCGCCGCCTACCCGCTGGCCAGCCTGAAGCGCCAGAAGTACTGGGCGCCAGTAGGCCGGGTGGACAACGTGTATGGGGATCGGAACTTGTTCTGCTCGTGTGTGCCGGTGGCGGCGTATAACAACTGAGAAAACCTCACAGTGGTCATCCGCGATGGATGACCACCAGCCGACAAAGATCAGACAAACCCAGGGTGGCGGCTGGTCACCACGCTCGTATTACCCGACAACGCGACTACCGTGAAAATGGTAAGGTGATACGGGCATCTGCTCTGTCGATCAATTGCAATAACTTGAATATCCCTTTCTGCAAAGGGACCTCTTTTCTTCAGCTGCAGCATCTTGTCTGCTGCTTTCGAGAGCGGCATCTAAGGCCTGGAAGGGCAGTCGTTGCTTACGCGCCACCTCACGGAACGTTCCCTTCGCATCGTAAGGATCTCCGTCCTCCATTGAGCGAACCACCAAGAAGTCCCCCTTCTTGATCTTCCCGTCTTTTTCTACCTGATCCTCTCGGTAGAATCTCCCCCCCTCCTTGACTTCGAAGAAGTATCCACAAACCTTGCGGCGTGGAAAACATATCTCATTCCCGTCAATTTGGTACGGCTGATTTATATACAATGGCGCATCAGCAATACCATTCTTCCCAACGAAAAAGAAATTTCTACCATAATACCTATCACCTTTGATTCCTTCCGCGACGAGAATAGTTTTTCCTTCAATTACGCCCTTCACATTCCACGGCATTAAATTCGCCGTTTTGACGACCTCATCAGCAGAAATTGTTTTCACACTAGTACAGCCGACAAGAAGAGTACCGTACAAGAAGCACGCGGCAGTGACATTCAAGCATCTACTGACACTCATGTTAGACTCCACAAAATACGCCAAACAGCTTATCACCAGAGAACCACAGCCAAATATAAAAAAGCAAAAACACGCTTATTTACTGACTGCAAGCTTATCGGCACGATCGGAGCACATTGCAACCAAACCGCCGTTAGCACGCTGTCACCGATCCTGAAGTGCCGATTAGGAGCAATCAGTCAACATATATCTTCGTGAAAATTGTTTAAATCTCTATTTCACAAGTAACCAACTTACGACCATCACTGAGATACCAGGCGTACGCTCACCTGCTCGTAATCAAATAAGCAACAAGTACGCAAGCTCAAACCTAAATTTCCTTCATAAAAATCAATCAACCAATTGTTCATCGGATATTCATTAACCACAGAAGACGTCCAACCTCTGGTGACTCTATCATCCGTTCCAAACCATTTCTTCTGAAATGCTCCATAGAAGTTCTCCCATCCCCATGGTTGACCAAAAGCCGGATCTCCTAAGAGCGCTTCACCCTCTTCCATAGTTGGCAAGCGCCAATTTGATCGACCGCACATACTGGGAAAACCCACAAGGACCGATGCAGCGTCCCAAACATTATTATTTTTCAAGTTTGAATAATAGTAACACCTTTGATTTGAATCCCAAGAGCATGAATGAGCAATCCAAGCACCATTTGGACTGTAACCACGAGAGACATGCGCCTCCCACATCAGCCCATTTGAGTTCTGCCGAACGCAGGCCCAAACACTAGCTTCCTCCGGCAAATCCTGCCCGTTCAAAGACACCTTTGTGAATCCCGCAGGCAGAATCAAATTAACAGAAAGCAAAGCCGGATTGCTGTTTACAGCTCCTACCATGTTGAATGCAGTTGCTCTGTAGCGCTTCCCGTGATCGCTCAACCCAAGGGTCGGAGTCAAGTAGCTCGAAGATGTAGCACCGTTCACATTGCTCCAGCCAACTCCATCCGTACTCACCTGCCATTGGATGGCAGGGGTGGGCGTCCCGCCGAACTCGACGGTGAACTGAGCCTGTTGGCCCACAGTGACTGTGGCGGCAGTCGGATTCTTGATAACGTACGGCGCAACAGATGCGCGCTGTACAGTCACTAATGCACCGCTGCTGGCGACACTGCCCACGCTGTTCGTAAACACCGCACGATAAAGCCAGCCATTTTGGCTGATGCTGGTCGCACCAGTGTCAAACGATAACGCCCGCGCACCAGAGATGCTCGAATAGCTCACTCCACCGTCTGTACTCAACTGCCACTGGACGGTTGGGGTTGGACTGCCTGTCGCTGATGCTACAAATACTGCAGATGTCGGTTCTGTCACACTAACCGATTGAGGATGAGCCGTGATTACAGGCAGCTCGTCCGTCTGCGGAGTGCCGCTCGATGCCTTAACCTTCAAAATCGCAATACTGCTGACGGCAGATCCAATACTATTGCGAATCTCTACCCTGTACGCGCGACCGTTTGCAGCCAGTGAAACGTTCTGAAGTACCAGCTCAGGCGAATTATTTTCCGGCACGTCGTTCCACGTCGCTCCACCATCACCGCTGGACTGCCAAAGATAAGTGAGGTTGGTACCGCCTGCTGTGATTGACAGTACGACATCACTACCAGGATTGACCTCAGGCGGGCTGGTGAGGTCTTGGATGAAACTCGGCGCTACAGGAACAGGACTTACCGTCAGTGAAACGGGAGAGGACTGAACCTTACCATTCTTGCCTGTTACGTTAACTCGATATCGATATCCGTTCATCCGGACGTCAACACTGACCAACTCAATGGAGGCGCCATTGGCACCGCTCAGGTCAGCCCAGGTCAGTCCACCATCGATGCTGCGCTGCCACTGATACGTCAAATCCAATCCGGTCGCCTGGACCGAGAATCGAACCAAAGCAGTTCCAGCAGTTACCGTCTGATCTGACGGCTGGGACTGAATTTTCGTTGGAGTGACTTCGTCACCCCCTCCTCCTCCACAGGAGACTAGCGATACAGCGGCGATGGCGATCACCATCGTGATCAGAACCCGATGGAGCAGGAGCAGCAGCGATTCCGTCGAATGCTGAATCAGGGAGGCTCCGCAAGAGCTACGCCAACTTCGGCAAGAAATATGAGGCCACCAAAACGGCGAGCGCCGCGGAAAACAAGAGGGTAAACCCTTAGAAGCCGAGCCACTCCATGCTGACCTGGATCCCGCTCCCATACGCCCCTCCCAAAGCACGCCACAAGCCCATCGGAGGCCGCTCGCGTTGATGCCGCATTTCGAAGTCAACAGCTGACCGAGGCTGCGGGCACTTGGCCTGAATCGGCAAAGTCAAGCAAACTTGCCGTGTATTTTTGTATTTATACGCACTCGGCGTAGAGTCTAGGACGCTTCGCCACCAGCGCTGACACCAGCGCAGACGCAATTCTGCGATATGTTGCGTGGCTCCAACAGTCCTTTGCCGACCTGGATCAGGTGGCACCGTGACGTATCTTCGGCGGTCCTGGCGTTGGCGTTGCGGACCATCGGTGAAGGGAAGAGCCGGCCGATAGCGATTCGCGGGTGCGTCAACCGAGTGGACCCATGCTTACAGCCGCGAAGTCGCCGCCTACCCGCTGGCCAGCCTGAAGCGCCAGAAGTACTGGGCGCCGGTGGGCCGGGTGGACAACGTGTATGGGGACCGGAACCTGTTCTGCTCGTGTGTGCCGGTGAGCAGCTACGAGGCCTGATCTCAGCCTCAGGGACGACGCTGGCCACGCCGGACGCGCCGTGCTAATCTGGTCAGCATGACCAGTCTTGAATCGTCCACCCCTATGCGCGTCGAGAAACAACCCGTCGCGTCCTGGCGGCTGCAGGACGCGAAGGCACGATTCAGCGAAGTCGTCCGGCTGGCGCATCAGGCCGGGCCGCAGCGCGTGACCGTCCACGGCCGGCAGGCGGTGGTGGTGGTGGACGCCGCCGAGTTCGACCGTCTACAAGGTGACCAGACCGGTCGGGCGCTGATCGACGCGCTGCAGGCATCGCCCCACCGGGACGTCGAGATCGAACCCGCCCGATCGGCACCGATGCCGGTGCGCGCGGTTGAGCTGTGAGCGGCTGGCTGCTGGACACCAACGTCCTGTCGGAGCTGCGACGGCCGCGTCCGGACGAGCGCGTGGTCGGCTTCGTGGCTGGCCAGCCGCTGGAACGCCTCTTCGTCAGCGAGGTGACGCTGGCGGAGATCCGCTTCGGCATCGAGTGCGTCGACGACGCGCTGCGCCGCCGCGAGTTGCATGAGTGGCTCGACGGGCGGGTGCGGCCGATGTTCCGTCAACGCACGCTCGCCGTCTCGGAAGACGTGCTGCTGCGCTGGCGCCTGTTGGTCGAGCAGGGCCGCAAGTCAGGCCACACCTATTTGCAGCCGGATCTGTTCATCGCAGCGACCGCCCTGCACCACCGCAAGACGCTGGTGACCCGCAACACGCCCGACTTCGTTCGCACCGGTGTGTCTCTTTTCGACCCATGGACCTCCGTACCGCCATGAGCGCTTCCGCCCCGAATCCCCGTCAGCACTTCGCCAGCGACAACTACGCCGGCATGTGCCCGAATGCCGAGCGCTGGTTCCACGAGGCGAACAACAGCGGGCATGAGCCAGCCTATGGCGAGGACCGCTGGACGCAGCGGGTGTCGGATGCGCTGCGCGAGCTGTTCCAGACCGACTGCGACGTCTACTTCGTCTTCAACGGCACGGCGGCCAACTCGCTGGCGCTGGCCTCGCTGTGCCAGAGCTACCACTCGGTGATCTGCACCTCGGTGGCGCACATCGAAACGGACGAGTGCGGTGGGCCGGAGTTCTTCTCCAACGGCTCGAAGCTGCTGGTGGCCGAGACCCCCGGCGAACCCGCCCGTGAGGCCGCTCGGCTGGGCAAGCTGACGCCCGACGCGGTGGAGGCGATGGTCACCAAGCGCAGCGACATCCACTACCCCAAGCCCAAGGTGGTCAGCCTGACGCAGGCCACCGAGCTGGGCACGGTGTACTCGGTGGAGGAGGTGCGGGCGATCGCGGCCATCGCCAAGCGCCGGCACCTGAAGCTGCACATGGACGGCGCGCGTTTTGCCAACGCGGTGGCCACGCTGGGCTGCCACCCCAGCGACATCACCTGGCGCGCTGGTGTGGACGTGCTCTGCTTCGGCGGCACGAAGAACGGCCTGCCGGTGGGCGAGGCGGTGGTGTTCTTCGACCGCGCGCTGAGCGAGGACTTCGCCTACCGCGTCAAGCAGGCCGGGCAGCTGGCGTCGAAGATGCGCTTCATCTCCGCGCCCTGGCTGGGCCTGCTGGAGAACGACACCTGGCTGGCCAACGCCCGACAGGCCAACGCGATGGCGCAGCGGCTGTACCAGGCGCTGCGGCCGATTCCGGGCGTCGAGCTGCTGCACCCGCCGCAGGCCAACGCGGTGTTCGCCAAGCTGCCGCGCCCGGTGATCGACCGGGTGCGCGCCGCCGGCTGGCGCTTCTACGAGTTCATCGCTGGCGGCGGCTGCCGCTTCATGTGCAGCTGGGACACCCGGCCGGAATCGGTGGACGCGCTGGCGGCAGAAGTGGCCGCCGCGGCCGCCGCGAGCTGAGGCACGCTGCGCGAGGGCCGATCACCGGGTCTCGGGCCGCCCGCTCAGCGTTGCGGCGGATCGAACGCTGGGTTCGGCCCCGCTGCGCCGCAGGGCGCGCGCCCCTCGCTACAGTGCGGGCATGAACCCGTCCACCGACCCCAATGTTCTCGAACTGCTGCCCGCCCAGGGCGACGCGCAGCAGCTGTTCATCCTGCTGCACGGCGTGGGCGCGACCGCCGACGGGTTGCTGCCGCTGGCGCAGTTCCTGCAGCGGCAGTTCCCGCAGGCGGCCTTCGTGCTGCCGCAGGGCTTCCACGCCTTCGACGGCGGCGGCGTCGGCCGCCAGTGGTTTTCCGTCATGGGCGTCACCGAAGCCAACCGCCCCGCGCGGGTCGCCGCGGCGCTGCCGGCGCTGCTGACTTTCGTGCGCGACACGCAGCGGCGCCTGGGCATCGGCGCGGCGGCCACGGCGCTGGTGGGCTTCTCGCAGGGCTCGATCCTGGCGCTGGAGGCCATCGCCCAGGTCGACGGCCTGGCCGGACGGGTGCTGGCCTTTGCCGGGCGCTACGCCGCGCTGCCGACGCAGGCCCCGCGGCTGACGACGCTGCACCTCTTCCACGGCGGAGCCGATGCGGTGATCCCGGCCGCGCACGCGCGCGAGGCCATCGAGCACCTTGGCGCGCTGGATGGCGATGTGACGCTGGACATCGCCCAGGGCGTGGGCCACGAGATCCATCCGGCGCTGGTCGAGCAGGCACTGATGCGCCTGACCCGGCACGTGCCCAAGCGGATGTGGCAGGAGGCGATGGGCGCCGCAGCGGCCGCCAGTGGCACCAGCGACCCCGCAGGCCCGACGGATCACTGAGTCGGCCGGCGCCTCAGGCTTCCAGGTCGGCCCCGACGCCGGTGTGCACCCGGTCGCGGCCAGCGTGCTTGGCCTCGTAACAGGCCTGGTCGGCCCAGCCGAGCACGCGGGCCACGCTCTCGGCGTCGATGGGGACTCCCGCCCCATCGGCGCCCGCACCGTGAACCGGAATGGGTACGACGCCGATGCTGGCACCGATCGGCAGGCGCTCGCCGTCGTGCCGGACTTCGATGCGTCCGAGCGCTGCACGCAGCGTTTCGGCCACCCGCTGGGCCTGGTCGAGTGAGCAAGCCACCAACGCGATGACGAACTCGTCACCGCCCAGGCGCGCCACGATCCCGTCGCGGCGCACCGACGCACTCAACGCATCGGCCACCTGGCGCAGCACCCGATCCCCCTCGGCGTGGCCCGCCTGATCGTTGATGCCTTTGAAGTGGTCGAGGTCGATGAACAGCAGCGCCGCCGGCGTGTCGGCGCTGACCGTGGGCAGCAGGCGCAGGAGTTCGGCCTCGAAATGCCGGCGGTTGAACAGCCCGGTGAGCCCATCGTGCGTGGCCGACCAAGCCAGCTTGCGATGCTCGGCCCGCTCACGCGTAACGTCGCGCAGCAGCCAGATCGTGCCGGCGCCCGGATCGTCGTGGCGAACCGGGCGCCCCCGCAATTCGCCGAGAAAGTGCGTCCCGTCGCCGCGGACGAACTCGAGGTCGGAGGCAAACTCGTGGCGTTGCGCAAAGGCTTCGCCCACCCGGGGCCCCAACTGCTCGTAGTCCGCGTGGTGCGCGTAGATGGTCCGTGCCGGCTGGCCCACGAGCTGATCGGTGCGGCGCCCCAGCAAGGTGCAGAACTCATCACTGACCAGATCGAAATGCCGGTCCCGCGAGAAGGCGATGCCGATCGGTGCGGTGTGCAGCACCGACTGCAGTTGCTCGAGCAGGCTCTTGGTGCGCGCCTCCGCCTGGTTGCGCCGGTGCACCGCCATGCGCAGCGCCAGAACGAGCTCACCGATCTCGCCATCGGCCACTGGCCAGCCGCCGTTACCGTGTGCGTCGTCGAGCAGCAGCGCACGGGCGCGTTGCTCGAGCTGCTCCAGCGGGCGCAGCAGGCGCATCAGCCAGACCAGGATCAGCAGCCCGACGCAGGCTGCCACGCCCATCGACACGATGGCGGCATCCTTGCGCGCGGTATCGAAGCCGGCCAGCATGCGCCGTGCCGAGGCGACGCGCAGCACCGTCCAGCCCTGGTCGGACACCAGCGCCGTGGCGGAGAGCAGATCGTTCGCGTCGGGACGGGCCTTGCCCGTGTCCCCGGCGAGCCAAACCCTGGCCACGTCGCTGTCGTCCGACAGCGGTCGAGCCACCCGGCGCAGCTCCGGGTGCGCCAGCACGATGCCCTGCCGGTCGACCACCACGGTCTGCACCAGTCCGCCGGCGTCGATCGCCCCCGGCGCGCCCGCCGAGAGCGGGCTCGCTGCGCTGGACACCAAATCGGCCAGCAGGTCGGGTGAGCCCAGCCGCAAACCGCCGATGAGCACCGCCATCGGAGCACCATGCTCATTGCGACCCACCGGCATCGTGAATTGCAGCATCGCCTCACCAGCCCCGGCCGGCTCACCGGCCCCGCCGATCGGCTCCGACACCACCGGCCGCCCGCTTTCGATCGTGGCGGCGAAGAAGCTGTGGTGACCGACAGCCAGCGCCGGGTGGCCGATGCCCTGTGCGTCGCGCCGCGCCAGCACCCGGCCCTGCGCGTCGGCAAGCTGGATCGTCGCAAAGAGGGTGGAGAGCACCTGGCGCTGGCGCATGTACGCGGCCAGGGCCTCGCGGTCGTCGAGTCGGTCCAGCGGCACCGCTTCGGCGGCCAGGCGCAGCGCATCCTGCAGACGGGACACGCGTCGGCCGATCACGTTGGCCAGCCATTCGGCGTTGGCCTGCTCGGCCTGGTGAAGAATCTCAACGGTGTGCTCACGCGCCTGCGCCAGCACCAGGGCGGCTGCACTGAACACACCGACGGCCACGGCCAGCACGCACAGCAGCGCGAGTCGCGTCTTGAGCGAAGCCGCCCAACGCACCCATCGGGTGCGCCTCGGCCGGCCAGTGCTGTTCGTCATCACCGGGGCACCGTCACTTCGCCCCGGTCTGCCACGTTCCAGAGAACCGCCCAACACCTCGTCTCCAACCTACCGGGGCCCGCAGTGTACGATTTCGCAGATCGAGACGGACACCCGGCACTGCCGCGAACGCAACAAGACGTGGCAAGTTCATTGACGAAGTCCGGCCGACGTCGAATCGGTCACGGTGGCGACGGGTTTCAGGCCAGCTTGAACTGGGCCATCGCGGTTTCGAGCGTGTCGCCCTGGCCGCGCAGGGCCACCGAGGCGTCGGTCAACTGGTTCATCAGCTGAACGTTGCCCTCGGTCGCCGAGCCGACCTCGCGCGCCAGAACCAGCACCTCCTCGGCCTCGGCGGTGCTCTCGCGCAGCACCGCGACGATGCGGTTCATGCGCTCGTTGATCGCCGCGATGCGCTCTTCGGTGAGCGTGACGACCTCGCTGGCGCGCTCGCTCAGCGCGTGGCCGTCCTGGATCTCGGCGGTGGAGGCAGCGATGATGCCCCCCACCTGCGTGGCGGCCTCGGCGCTGCGCTGAGCCAGCGCACGCACCTCGGCGGCCACCACCGCGAAGCCCTTGCCGGCCTCGCCGGCGCGCGCGGCCTCGACCGAGGCGTTCAGCGCCAGCATGCGGGTCTGGTGCGCCAGGCCATCGATCAGGCCGATGATGTCGCCGATCTCGTGGCTCTTGCACTGCAGCGTGTCCATGCGCTCGCGCAGGCCGGACATGCTCTTCTTGCTGCGCGCGGCGTCGATGCGCATCGCGCGGGCGTGGTCCACCGCCTCGTCGACCTCGCGGCCGCAGGCGTCCATCTTCTCGGAGAACGACAGCACGCGGTCGGTCATGCGGTGGATGCCCTGGTCGGCCGTCTGGGTGCGCTGGGCCAGGCCGGCGTTGCCATCGGCCACCTCGTGCACCGCGTGCGCCAGCGACGAGACGCCGCGCGAGACGGTCGCGAACAGCTCGTTCATGCGCAGCAGCGACACGCGCAGGCTGCCCAGCGCCTGGCCGACCTCGTCGCGCCCACGCGGGAAGGGGATCTGCGAGAAGTCACCCTCGGCCATCCGGGCGGCGTGGCTGCGCAGGGTCAGCAGGCCGCCGTGGACGACGCGAAAGGCGCAGACGATCGCGTACAGCGTCGCGCCCGCGCAGGCCAGCAGCACCAGCAACTCCAGCCGCATCTCGGCCCACAGCGCCGTGCGTTGTGCGTCCAGTTGACGGTGCAGCGCACCCAGCGTCGCGACCTGCATGCCGTAGACCTTCTCCACGAGCTGCGGCAACACCGGTGGCAGGGCCTCCACCACCCCGGCGCCATCGGCCGTCTGCAGCGACGCGAGCCGATCGAGCTGGCTCTCGATGCGCTGCAAGGCTGGCAGCAACTCGCTTCGAACAACCGCCTGACCGGCCGCGTCGGCCACCGTCAGGTCGGCGCGGATTTCGTCGAGCTCCTGGCGGGCCATGCCGAGCGCGACCGCACTGTCGTGCAGTCGTTCGGCGGTCAACTGGCCCCGGTCGCGGGGCTTGACCACCACGTCGGCCAGCCGATCGGCCACCTCGATCAGTTCGGGCAGCGCCACGACACCGCCGGCCATCAGGGCGCGCAGCCCCCGGTCGGGCAGCGCGCCGCCTGAGCCGGCATCGAGCAACACCTTGACCAGATGCCCCGCGGCGTGGCGGTAATCCTCCTCGGCCTTGCCCGGCACCGAGGCGACGAACGGCTTTCGCTGCGCCAGGTGCGCCAGGCTGGTCGCACGAACCTGATTGAACACCGCCCAGACGGGTCGCACATCGCCTTGGGCCAGCAGGGGGTTGGCCTGCAGGTCCTTCCAGGCCGAAGCCTCGGCCACCAGCGAAGCACCGACGTCTGCGTCCGGAGCCAAACCCAGCCCCGCGCGCACCGATCGGAAGCGCGCCTCTCGCATCGCCAGCGAGGCCCGCGACAACGCCTGCAGCCCGTCGACGCAGGCCAGCTGCTGGTCCACCTCCTGCAAGCGGTCGGACATGTTCTTCAGGTAACCGAAGCCCACCAAGCCGATGGGCAGCGCCATCAGAGCGAAGATCACCACCGCCTTCCACACCAGCGTCAGGTTGCGCAGCACCAGCATGCCCGGGCCCCAGACGCCATGAAAGCGCCAGACCGCGCGCAGCTCGTTCAGGTCGATGCCGTCTCGCCAACGGCCGGTGGCCGAAGGTTGGGCAGGGGGAGAAGCAGTGGTCATGTCCCTTGGCGGTGAAGTCGCTGGAGGCTCGGGGGCCTGCCGCGGCGCGGCCCAGGGACGCGCCCGGGCGGCATCCCCGGCGATGAGGCAAGCCTAGCCCTCCAGATCGACGCCCAGCGGCCGATATGCCGCCGACGGCAATGCCATTTCGGGACATCCAACCCGCTGGCGCTTGCCTAAGGTGTGCAGCCTGAGCCGGCTTGCGCCGTCCGCCTCCCGCCGAAGCCCCCCGATCCCGATGGACTCCGCCCCCCTGACCCTGCCGCACGCGCCCTCCGCCCCCGCCTCGCCAGGCCGGTTCTGGCACCCGCTGGTCCGCCACCTGCCGCCTGCGCGTGCGGTGGCCGCTGGGCTGTGCGCAGCACTGGCCTGCCTGCTGGCGCCCGGCGGCAGCCCGTGGAGCTGGATCACGGCGCTGATCGCCGCACTCGGCGTGACCGCGCTGGCGTTGCCGCGCGCCTCGACACCCCTCTCTGCGGCAGCGCCGCCGGCGCGCAGCGACGACGAGCGCGCCGGCGGCCTGACGCGCGAGGTGCTGCCGATCTGGCAGCGCAACGTCGAGGCCGCCCGCGCCCAGGGCGAGCAGCAGTTCAACGAGATCATCGAGGCCTTCGCCAAGATCCAGCAGCGGCTCGAAGAGGCGCTCAATGCCAGCGGCCAGCTCAGCTCGCCCGCAGGCACCGGCGACGCGCTGGTGCAGGGCTGCCAGGACGAGGTGCAGGCACTGCTCGAGCCGACGCAGCAGGCGATCGACCGCCAGGCGGCCATGCGCACGGCCCTGCTGGCCCAGCACGGCCGGCTCGACGAGCTGGCTCAGGCGGCCAACCGCATCGCCCAGCTGGCGGGCAACACCCACTTGGTCGGGCTGAACGCGGCGATCGAGGCCAGCCGCGCGGGCGAGCACGGCCGGGGCTTCGGCTTCGTGGCCCAGGAGGTGCGCCAACTCGCCCGCCAGTCGGGGGAAGCCGCGGCGGCGCTGGCCTCGGGCCTGCGCGGCCTGATCGACGAGCTGGAGCGGCTGCAGAGCGGCTGCGCGCAGCCCACCGCCGACCCCGAGGAAATCGGCTGGCAGGCCGAGGAGCGCGCCCGCGCCGTCGTGCGACGCATCCTCGACGAGCTGCAGCGCCAGCGCGGCAACTCGCAGGCGCTGCGCGCCGCGCGGCTGGACGTGGGCGAAGCGCTCGACCACCTGTACATGAACCTGCAGCACCAGGACCGCCAGAGCCAGATGCTGATCAACGTCACCACCGACATGCAGCGCCTGGTCGACTGGCTCGACCAAGGCGGGCGTGCCGACCGCAGCACGGTGCAGGAATGGCTGCACCGGCTGGAGCGCAGCTACTCGATGCGCGAGCAGCTCGACCACCACCACAACACCGTCAGCGTGCAGACCGGCCCGGCGGTGGAGTTCTTCTAAAGCCGAGCGATGCCGCCCGCCCGCCTCGCACGCGGCCGGTGGCCGCCGGATGCACCGATCTGCCCCGCCTTCCCGCCCGATTTCCCGCCCTTCCCCTGAACCCGAACCGGCGACAGTACCCGCCAGATCCCCTAGGAGTCCCGAAATGAGCAAAACCATCCTCGTGGTGGACGATTCGAGCAGCTTTCGCACCGTCGTGAAGCTGGCCCTGCAAAAGGCCGGCTACACGGTCATCGAAGCCGGCGACGGCAAGGACGCCAGCGTCAAGCTCAACGGGCAGAAGATCAACCTGATCGTCTGCGACGTGAACATGCCCAACATGGACGGGCTGACCTTCCTGCGCCACGTCAAGACGCAGGCGGCCTACAAGTTCACGCCGGTGATCATGCTGACCACCGAGAGCCAGGAGGCCAAGAAGGCCGAGGGCCGCGCCGCCGGTGCGCGCGCCTGGATCACCAAGCCCTTCCAGCCCTCGCAGCTGGTGGACGCCGTCAACCGCCTGTGCGTCTAAGACCATGACTGCGCTGCTTGCCCTGCGCCTGGACGGCGAGCTGACCATCCAGACCGCCGCCGACTGCCACCTGACGTTGCTCAGCAGCGTGAACGAGACGGCCGGCGGTGACGCCCCCGGGCTGGCACTGGACCTGTCCAGTGTCGTCGGGCTCGACAGCGCCGGCGTGCAGTTGCTGATGGCCGCGCGCCACAGCCTGGCCGCACGCGGCAAGACGCTGCATCTGGCCGGCAGCAGCCGCAGCGTCGACGAGGTGCTGGCCACCCTCGGCCTGGCGGACTGGCTGCCCGTGGCCACGGCCACCGACATTGCCGATCCCGCCGAGCGGCCCGATCCGGGCGATGCCCTGCCCACGGCCCGCACCGATGCGGACTCCGACACGCGGGCCGATGCGCTCTGCGGCGCCGCCGCCGGGATCGACTCCGCCGACCTCACCCCCAGCGAAGGAGCGGGCGCATGAGTCAACGCCAAGACGACGACGAAATCCTGGCCGCCGCACGCGCCGGCTTCCTCGAGGAGGCGGACGAGCTGCTCGCCCAGTTCGAGCAGTGCCTGCTCGGGCTGGAAACCGACCCGCAGGACGCCGAGGTCATCAACGCAGCCTTCCGCGCCGCCCACACGATCAAGGGCACCGCCGGCCTGTTCGGCTGCGACGCGGTGGTGGGCTTCACCCACGAGGTCGAGACGCTGCTCGAAGCGCTGCGCGCCGGCGACCTGGCCGCCGACGAGCCGCTGATCGCCACGCTGCTGGAAAGCCGCGACCAGATCGAGCGCCTGCTCGAGGAAGTGCGCGCCGGCCGCGCCGACACGCCCGACCCGGCGCTCGACGACCTCAGCCACGCGCTGGGCGCGCGGCTGCGCGCGCTGCTGG
>DAOLLE010000028.1:0-13918 GCA_035331205.1 Burkholderiaceae bacterium | reverse complement strand
GGCATGCACTCGACGGCCGAGCGCATGCGCTCGGCCACCTGGGCGGCGACCTGCGGACCGGCGTTCGGCAGCACGCCGATGAACTCCTCGCCGCCGACCCGTCCGAGCCTGTCCTGCCCACGCAGACTGGCACTCAAAACCCGCGACACGTGGCGCAGCACCTCGTCCCCGACGGCATGGCCGTGCGTGTCGTTGATGCGCTTGAAGAAGTCCACATCGGAGATCAAGACCGCGAGCGGCGCCTTCGCGGTCCGTGCCTTGTCCAGTTCCTGCTGCGCAAATGCCAGCACGGCACGGCGATTGGCCAGGCCGGTCAGCTCATCGGTGGACGCCAGCGCTTGCAAACGGCGCGCTTGACGAACCTTGCGGACCACGGTCGCAGCCGCGGCCAGCAGCAACACCACGAAGAGCCCCAGCGCCACCGCCTGCGTCTGGCGCAGCCGCTGCCCCTGCTCGTTGAGCGTGCGCAGGGTCACCAGCTCTTCCTCGTCATGGGCGCGATTGAACTGCAGGCGCAGGCGTGCCGACTGTTCGGACAGCTGCTCCCGGTGGAGTTCCTGCTCGATCTGGCGCGCCTGCGACAGGGCCTCGAAGGCCTCCTTCCAGTGCTCCTGGCTGCGCGCCGCTTGCGCACGCACCCGCAGCCAGGCGGCCAACGTCGGCCGTCTGCCGCTGCCCTTCGCAAAGTCGGACATCGGGTTCAACACCGCCAGCGCCTGTGCCACCTGCCCCTGCGCAACCAGCGCCTCGGCCAGGGTGATGCTGCGCGTGGCCACTTCATGGGGATCGGCGTCGAGCGCCACCATGGACTGCGCGCGTCGTGCATGAGGCAGCGCCTCAGCGGCGCGCTGCAGGCGCAGCAGACAGTCGGCAATGCCGTGCTCGGCGTAGGCCACGCCGCTGTGGTCCTGCTGTTGCACGTAGAACGCGAGGACTTCGCGGAAGCCCTGCAGCGCCTCGGACCACCGCTGCTGTGACGCCAGCGCCCGCGCCATCGCGAACACGTAGACCGAGTCGTCGTACATCGCCCCCTGCGCATGGGCACGCGCGTGCAGCTGGCGCAGCAACGCCAGCGCTTCGTCGGTGTCTCCCGCGCGGCGATAGTGGCTCGACAGGTGGTACAGGCACAGATCATGGTCCGCCGGCTCTTCCGTGCCCTTGAGCAGCGCGCAGGCCGCGAGAAGATCGCGCTGCGCCGGGGCGAGCTCACCCGACCGGGAGCGAAACAGGCCGCGCTCGAGCAACCCCAGGCCGCGCGCGGCCGACTCGGCCTCGGGGTCCGTCGACGCGACCAGCGCATCGACTTCGCTGCGGCCCATGTCGATCTGACCCAGGTCGAACAGCAGGCCGGCACGGCAGGCCCGCAGCCGCAGCCAGGCCGGCCGAGCCTCCTGCGGCGGGCGCGCCCCGGCGGCATCGATGCCCGCCTGGGCAATGTCGAGCCCCTGTTTGGCGTCCAGATCCGACAGCACCCGGCAGCTGAGTTCATCCACCGCCAGCCGGCTCGCCAGGTCCTGCCTCGCCAGCGCGTCGACGCGCAGAGCCTGCGCCACCTTCAAGGCCTGGCGGGGATCGCGCTGGGCCAGCGATCGCGCCTGGTGGATCCGATCCGCCCCCGTGCTGGCCACCGCGGCCAAAGGCACGCACCCGGCCCACAGCAGCGCCAGCCCGACCACCCGCCACAGGCCCGCAGGACGCCAAGGTCTCGAATCGATCGTCATGCGGTGCAAGGTCCCATGCTCATTGCCACAGGCACGACATCGGCCGATTCCGCTGCCGCTTGAAGCGCGGACTGCGTCTTCCGACCAATGCCCACGGGGCCTTTCCTTCCGTCGATCAGCCCACCCAGGCTGCTGGACCCGACGCTGCACCGCCCGTGATGCGGCCCGGCCACTCAAGTCGACAGGGCCGGTGCCGATGAAAACTGCCAGGCCGTTCTCCTGGAGGTACGGCCACTGCTCTGGTTCCGACGCCCCGGCGGTGAATCCCCGGGGCGCCTTTGCGCCAGGGCTGTTCCTGCCCGCATCGACGCACTCTCGCCAAGCTGACCTGCCCTTCGACCGTCGCATCCCATGAAAAGGCCTGCTCCACTCACCCAGCTGGCGACGAGCACGATCGTCCGGCTGTTCGGTGTGGCACTGATCGTTGCCATCGTCGCCGGGGCCCTGATTTCGATCATCGCCCTGCGCAACAAGGAGATCGAGGACTGGCGCCGCAACTTGGGCGGCATGTCGTTCATGGTCGCCGAGAACACCTCCCAGACGGTGTTCTCGGCCTACCTGGTGCTGGACTCGATCACCGAACGCGTCAGGCAGTCCGGCGTCGGCAGCGACGCGGAATTCAGAGCCCGGCTGAGCACGCCGGAGATTCATCAGATGCTGCGCGAGCGGATTCAGGGACTGCCGCAAGTGGATGTGGCCTCGCTGGTGGCAGCCAACGGGGACAACATCAACTTCAGCCGCTCCTATCCGGTGCCGCCGATCAATCTCGCCGAACGGGACTATTTCAAGGCGCACCAGAACAACCCGAGTCTGGGCGATTTCATCAGCACCGCCGTGCGCAACAAGGGCAACGGCAAATGGACCTTCTACGTCAGCCGGCGGCTCAATGACGCCCGGGGCCGATTCATGGGCCTGGTGCTGGTCGGACTGTCGGTCGACGCCCTGACGGGGGTTTACGACCGCGTCACCACCGGGCTGGGCGACGGCGCGTCCATCACGCTCTATCGATCCGACCTGACGTCGCTGGCACGCTCGCCGCGCAAGGACGAGGTCATCGGAAAGGTCAACGAGACGGGTTCGACCCACTGGGTCATCGATCTGAACAAGAAGAACGAGGCGGTGGTGATGGTCGACACACCGCGCTTCTCGACCGGGCAGAAGGAACTCCGACTCAGCGCGGTGCGGCGTGTCGAGCGTTATCCCTTGATCATGTCGCTGGTGGTGCCCGAGGGCATTTTCCTTGCGGGCTGGCGGCGTTCGGCCCTGCTGATTGCCGGCTCGGGCCTGCTCAGCATCGGATTCATCCTGGTGGGTATCACGGTGCTGACCCGCAGCGCGGCGCGGCGCGAACAGACCGCACGTGAACTGCGCGACAGCGAAACCAAGTTCCACACCATGGTCGACTGGGCCACGGACTGGGAATACTGGCTCCATCCCGATGGGCGGGTGCACTACATGACGCCGTCGGCGGAGCAGCACACCGGTTACCGTGTCGAGGAATTCGAGCAGGATCCCACCCTGATCGACCAGGTCATCCATCCCGATGACCGGGCGCGCTGGCGCAGCCACCTGGATTCGATTCACGCGCACGCTGACCCGTCGGCAGCGCACGGCGTGGATCTGCGCATCGTCCAGAAATCAGGCCGCCAGCGCTGGGTCAGCCATGTCAGCCGTCCGGTATTCGGCAGTGCCGGTTATCTCGGACGGCGCTCCACGGTGCGCGACATCACCGAACGCAAGGCCTCGGAGGACGAGATTCGGCAGTTGGCCTATTACGACGCGCTGACCCAATTGCCCAACCGCCGGCTCTTCCTCGACCGGCTGTCTCATGCGCTGATGGCCGCCGAGCGCAGCCAGCAATTCGGCGCCGTGCTGATGCTGGACCTGGATCACTTCAAGAAACTCAACGACACCCAGGGGCACGACGTCGGTGACCGACTGCTGCTCGAGGTGGCACAGCGGCTGACGCTCGCACTGCGCGAGGTCGATACGATCGCCCGCCTGGGCGGCGACGAATTCGCGGTGATGATCGAAGGGTTGGGCGGCGACGCGTCGGCCGCAGCCCGTCAGGCGGCCCACATCGCGGAGAAGATCCACGCCCGATTGAACCAACCCTATTCGCTCGACGGCGCACACGCCAATTACTGCAGCAGCCCCAGCATCGGCATGACGCTGTTCCGTGGCCGCGCGGCCCCCATCGATGTGCTGTTGAAACAGGCCGACGTCGCGCTGTATCAGGCCAAGGACGCGGGGCGCAACACGATCCGCTTCTTCAACCCCACGATGCAGGCCGACATCGACAGCCGCACCGCGATGGAAGGCGCGCTGCGCCAGGCCCTGGTCGAGAATCGATTCCAGCTGTATTACCAGCCCCAGGTCGATGAACATGGCGAGCGCACCGGTGCCGAGGCGCTGATCCGCTGGTTCGACGCGACGGGGAAGATGACTCCGCCTGACCAGTTCATTCCCCTGGCGGAAGAAACCGGCCTCATCCTGGACATCGGTCAATGGGTCCTCGATACCGCCTGCGCCCAGCTCAGGCGCTGGCAGGACGAGGAATCGACCCGGCATTTGCGCATGTCCGTCAACGTCAGTGCGCGGCAGTTTCACCAGCCGGATTTCGTCGACCGCGTCCGCCGCAGCCTGACCGTCAGCGGAGCCCACCCGAGCCAGCTCATGCTGGAGTTGACCGAAAGCATCGTGGTCGATCGGCTGGACGACGTGATCGAGCGCATGAAGGCGCTGCGCGAGTTGGGTGTGCTGTTCTCGCTCGATGATTTCGGAACCGGCTATTCCTCGCTGTCCTACGTCAAGCGACTGCCACTGGACGAGGTCAAGATCGATCGCTCCTTCGTGCGCGATCTGGTCGTCGACAGCAACGACGCCGCCATCGTCCGGGCCATTCTCGCCATGAGCGAATCGCTGGGCCTGCGGGTCGTCGCCGAGGGGGTCGAGACGCAGGTGCAGCGCGACTTCCTGCTGCGCAATGGTTGCCGCGCCTATCAAGGCTACCTGTTCGGCCGCCCCATGCCGATCTCCGCCTGGGAAGCCGTGCCAGCCTGAACGGCCGCGCCATCGGCCAGGCGGCCCGTCACCAGGGTGGGCTTCGGCCCGGGGCGAGTCCTGGCAAATACCCGCTGCCGATGTTCCTGCGGCGCCGATTCATGAAATTCATGAGCCGGAAATCATGCCGCCGGCCAAGACGCCGTACCGGGTTTCACCAAACAATGCCCTTCGTTAGCAATCCAGCAATGGAGTGACGAGGTGGCTGTTTACGAGGAATTGGGCATGGGCGCGGCGGTGCTGGCGCTGCTGGGTGCGGCGCCGATCGAGGGCGCCCGCGCGGCGGACGAGGCGGCCCAGCAGCCCAACCGGCTGTCGACGGTGGTCATCACCGCGACGCGCGTCGAGCAGGCCAGCTTCGACCTGCCGGTGTCGATCGACGTCGTCGATGCCGAGGCCATGCAGAACGGCCAGCCGATGGTCAACGCCGCCGAAGGCCTGCAGCGCGTGCCGGGCATCGTGGCGACCAACCAGTACCGCTTCTCGTCGGACCAGCAGGTGTCGTCGCGCGGCTTCGGCGCCCGCTCGAGTTTCGGCGTGCGCGGCGTGCGGCTGTATGCCGATGGCATCCCGCAGTCGATGCCCGACGGCCAGGGGCAGATGGGCACCTTCAGCCTGAGCTCGGCCGCACGCATGGAGGTGCTGCGCGGCCCCTTCTCGGCGCTGTTCGGCAACTCCTCGGGCGGCGTGATCCAGATCTTCACGCGCGACGGTGAGGGCGATCCGCGCCTGAGCGGCAGTGCCTACGCCGGCTCGTTCGACACCTGGCGCGTCGGTGTCGGCGCCGAGGGCCGCCAGGGCGCTCTGGGCTACGTGGTCGACGTCTCGCGCTACCAGAGCGAGGGCTACCGGGAGCACAGCGCCGCGCGGCGCGACCACGCCAACGCCAAGCTGACCTGGAAACTCGCCGACGACACCAAGGCGACGCTGGTCCTGAACGCGCTGGACCAGCCCTACAACCAGGACCCGCAGGGCCTGACGCGCGCGCAGATGAGCGCCGACCCCAGCCAGACGCCGGCCAACTCGATCACCCAGAACACCGGCGGCAGCAAGTCGCAGACCCAGGGCGGGCTGAACATCGAGCAGCGCCTGGGCGCCAACGACACGCTGCGCGGCGTGGCCTGGACCGGCGTGCGCCAGACGCTGGGGCGGCTGTCGATCCCGCTGAACACGGCCGAGGTGATCAAGGGCTCGGGGGGCATCAGCAACATCGACCGCAACTTCTACGGCAGCGACCTGCGCTGGACGCACCGGGCCGACACGCCCACCGGCGCGCTGACGCTGACGCTGGGCCTGGACTACGAGTACATGAAGGATGTGCGCACCGGCTACGAGAACAATGCCGGCGCGATCGGCGTGCTGCGCCGCGACGAGGACAACATCGTCCACAACTTCGACCAGTACCTGCAGGCCGAGTGGAAGGTCGGCGCCGACTGGATCCTCAGCGGCGGGCTGCGCCACAGCCGGGTCACCTTCCGCAACGACGACCGCTACATCCGCACGACCGGCGTGGGCAACCCGGACGACAGCGGCGGCGTCACCTACAGCAACACCAGCCCGGTGCTGGGCGTGGTGTACCACCTGAGCCCGACGGTGAACCTCTACGCCAACGCCGGCAAGGGCTTCGAGACGCCGACCTTCATCGAGCTGGCCTACCAGGCCAACGGCGCCAGCGGCCTGAACTTCGGCCTGCGGCCCTCGACCAGCCGCAACGTCGAGACCGGCGTGAAAGCCCTGGTGGGCCGCAGCACGCGGATCAACCTGGCGCTGTTCGAGGTGCGCAGCGAGCGCGAGATCGTCGTCGACGCCTCGGCCTCCGGCCGCACGGTCTACGCCAACGCCGGGCGCACCCAGCGCCGCGGGCTGGAGCTGTCGATCGACGGCCGGCTGCTGCCGGAGTTGCAGGCCACGCTGTCGTACAGCCGGCTGGACGCCACCTTCGCCGACAGCTACCGCAGCTCCACCGGCACGACGATCCTCGCGGGCAACCAGCTGCCCGGCACGCCGCGCAACACGCTCTACGCCGAGCTGGCCTGGCGCCACCGCGCCAGCGGCTTCGACACCGCCATCGAGGCGCGCGCCAGCAGCCGGGTCTACGTCAACGACGTCAATGCCGATGCGGCCGCCGGCTACACCGTGGTCAACTGGCGCGGCGGCTTCGCGCAGCACCTCGGCCGCGTCGAGCTGAAGGAGTTCGTGCGCGTGGAAAACCTCGCCGACCGGCGCTACGTCGGCGGCGTGCTGGTCAACGACGCCAACGGCCGCTACTTCGCCCCGGCGGCGGGCCGCAACTTCATCGCCGGCATCAACGCAGCGGTCGAATTCTGATGACAACCACCTCCTTGCTTCGCGCCCTGCTGGGCCTCGCCGTGGCCACGCTGGGCTGGGCCGCCCCGGCCAGCGCCGCGCCGGTCGACGACGCCCGCCTGCTCGCGGCCTCCAGCGAGCGGGCCAACTGGCTCAGCTACGGGCGCGACTACGGCAACCAGCGCTTCTCGCCGCTGGAGCAGATCAACCGCGCGACCGTCGGCCAGCTCGCGCCGCGCTGGATCTACCAGAGCAGCGCGGCGGCCAGCTTCCAGGCCACGCCGATCGTCGTCGACGGCGTGATGTACCTGTCGATGCCGTTCAACCACGTCGCCGCGATCGACGCCGCCACCGGCGCCGAGCTCTGGCGCTACGAGCACAAACGCCGCACGCCGAAGATGTGCTGCGGCCCGGCCAACCGGGGCGTGGCGGTGGCCTACGGCAAGGTCTTCATGGGCACCGTCGATGCCCGCCTGATCGCGCTGGACGCCAAGACCGGCAAGCCGGTCTGGGACATCGCCCTGGCCGAGGACGGCGTGCCCAGCGAGCACCGCGACCAGCTGGGTGACGACCCGCTCAAGCGGCTGGCCACCACCGGCAGCACCGGCGTCGGCGCGAACATGGCGCCGCTGGTGTTCGACGGCAAGGTGATCGTCGGCATCACCGGCGTGGGCTACGGCCTGCACCTGGAATCGGCGCGGCCGAACGCGCCGCTGGGCGCGGTGATCGGCATCGCCGGGCGCTACGGCCGACCGGGCTTCTATGCAGCCTTCGACGCCGCCACCGGCCAGCGCGTCTGGCAGTTCGACACCGTGGCCGCCACCGGCTGGGAGGGCCAGTTCCGCAGCAGCACGCCCGACGGCCTGCCACTGCACCGCGACATCGAGCGCGAGAAGCGCGACCTGGCCAAGTACCCGCAGGCCGCCCGGCACGGCGGCGGCTCGGCCTGGACCACGCCGGCCATCGATGCGCGCAGCGGCACGATCTTCGTCGGCACCGGCAACCCCTCGCCGCAGATGGACGACCTCTCGCGCCCGGGCGACAACCTCTACACCGTCTCGCTGGTGGCGCTCGACGCCCGCAGCGGCCGCGTGAAGTGGCATTACCAGCAGGTGCCGCACGACGTCTGGGGCTACGACGTGGCCAGCCCGCCGGTGCTCTTCGACCTGCCCACCCGCACGGGAACCGTCGCCGCGGTCGGCCAGGCCTCCAAGACCGGCTGGTTCTATGTGCACGACCGCGCCAGCGGCGAGCTGCTGTTCAAGTCCGAGCCCTTCGTGCCGCAGCAGAACCTGTTCACACCGCCCAGCGCGGCGGGCGTGCGCATCGCACCGGGCGCCATCGGCGGGGCGAACTGGTCGCCGGTGTCCTTCGACGCCGGCACCGGGCTGGCCTACGTGGCCGCCTCGCACGTGCCGATGCGCTACACGGTCAAGGAGATGCCGGCCACCGCCGACCGACCGGCACTGCGCTACTCCTCGCTGGAGACCATCGACGAACCCAACTGGGGCACCCTGACGGCGATCTCCACCCGCGAGGCCGGGCGCATCCGCTGGCAGGTCAAGACCGACACCCCACTGGTCGGCGGCGTGCTGGCCACCGCCGGCGGCCTGGTCTTCAGCGGCGAGGGCAACGGCCACCTGAGCGCATTCGACGCCGCCTCGGGCGAGCGGCTGTGGCAGTTCCAGTGCGGGGCTGGCGTCAACGCGCCGCCCATCAGCTACGAGGTCAACGGCGTGCAGTACGTGGCCGTCGCGGCCGGGGGCAACGCCAACTTCGGCTTCCGCCAGGGCGGCGCGCTGGTGGTGTTCGCGCTGCCCAAGCGGCCCTGAGCGCCGCGCCGCTGCAGACAACCCTGCCGGCAACCCTGATTTCGTGCCGCCGCAGCGGCCCGGTGTGACACTGCGCACACCGAGCCACCCGGCTCCCCACGACCTGCGGAGTTGCCCATGCGCCCGAAGAACACGGTCTGCCTCTGGTTCAACGGCGACGCGCTCGACGCAGCGCGCTTCTACGCCGCCACCTTCCCGGACAGCTCGGTGGACGCCGTCCACCACGCACCCGGCGACTACCCCAGCGGCAAGGCAGGCGACGTGCTCACCGTCGAGTTCACCGTGATGGGCATCCCCTGCGTCGGCCTGAACGGCGGGCCGGTCTTCCCGCAGACCGAGGCCTTCTCCTTCCAGGTTGCCACCGACGACCAGGCCGAGACCGACCGGCTCTGGCACGCCATCATCGACCACGGTGGGCGACCCAGCGCCTGCGGCTGGTGCAAGGACCGGTGGGGTCTGAACTGGCAGATCTCGCCGCGCCTGCTGCTGCAGGCCGTCGCCGACCCCGACCGCGCCGCGGCGCAGCGCGCCTTCGCAGCCATGATGACGATGACGAAGATCGACATCGCCGCGATCGAGGCGGCCTGGCGGGGCTGATCGCCACCGGCCCCAGAGCCTCGCGATGACCCTGCCGAAGTCCCGGCTCGACGAGGCCGCCGCGCGCGGGCTGCTCCAGCCCGACCAGGTCGAGCCGCTCTGGGCCTTTCTGGCCGAGCAGGCGCAGGTGCCGGCCCCCGCCCCCGCATCGACGCCGCCTGCGCCGGCGCAGCCCGCATTCCGGCTCACGCACATCCTCTATTACCTGGGCGGGCTGATCGCCATCGGCGCGATGTCGCTGTTCATGACGCTGGGCTGGGAGCGCTTCGGCGGCTGGGGGCTGCTGGGCATCGCGCTGGCTTACGGCGCCGGCGGACTCTGGCTCACCGAGCACCTGCTGCGCCGCCAGCGCCTGCCGATCCCGGCGGGCATCACCGGCGCCTTCGTCGTCGTGCTGGTGCCGCTGGCGATCTACGGCCTGCAGGTCGGCCTCGGTTTCTGGGCCGAGGGCCGACGCTACGCCGAATACCACACCCGCATCGACTGGCGCTGGCTCCTGATGGAGCTGGGCACGCTGGCCGCGGGCGCCGCGCTGCTGTGGCGCTACCGCCTGCCCTTCATGGTCATGCCGATCGCGGTGACGCTCTGGTACATGGGCATGGACCTGGCGCCCTTCCTCCTCGGCGAGGCCGACCTGAGCTGGGAGCTGCGCAAGTTCATCTCGCTGTGGTTCGGCCTGCTGATGGTCCTGCTCGCCTTCTGGGTGGACCTGCGCAGCCGCCACAGCCTGGACTACGCCTTCTGGCTCTACCTCTTCGGCGTGCTCACCTTCTGGGGCGGCCTGACGCTGATGAACTCGGACAGCGAGTGGGGCAAGCTCGGCTACTTTGCGATCAACCTGGCGATGATCGGCGTCGGCGCGCTGCTGGCGCGGCGCGTCTTCGCCGTCTTCGGCGGGCTGGGCGCGGCCGGCTACCTCGGCCACCTCGCCCACTCGGTGTTCCAGGACAGCCTGCTCTTCCCCTTCGCGCTCACCGCCATCGGCCTGGGCGTGATCGGCCTGGGCATCCTCTGGCAGCGCCACGAGCCGCGCGTCACCGCCCGGCTGCATGCGCTGCTGCCCGCACCGCTGCGCGAGCTGCTGCAGCAGCGCCAGCCGCCGTCCTGAACCGCCGCCGCCGACCGCCCTGCCCCCTGCCAAACTGGAGCCGCCATGTCCCAAGTGCGCGTCGAGAGTTTCACGATCTCGCTGGATGGTTTCGGCGCCGGGCCCGAGCAGAGCCTGGACCACCCGCTCGGCGTGGGCGGAACGGCGCTGCACGGCTGGGCGTTCCCGACCCGGACCTTTCAGAAGAAACTGCTCGGGCTCGACGGCGGCGAAACCGGCATCGACGAGGACTTCGCCGCCCGCGGCTTCGAGAACGTGGGCGCCTGGATCCTGGGCCGCAACATGTTCGGCCCGGTGCGCGGACCCTGGCCCGACGAGAGCTGGCGTGGCTGGTGGGGCGACAACCCGGTCTACCAGGGGCCGGTGTTCGTGCTGACGCACCACCCGCGCCCAGCGCTGGTGATGGAAGGCGGAACGACCTTCCACTTCGTGACGGACGGCGCCATCGCCGCGCTCGAGCGCGCCCGCGAAGCGGCCGCGGGCAAGGACGTGCGCGTGGGCGGCGGCGTCAACGTCATCCAGCAGTACCTGCGCCTGCGGCTGATCGACGAGCTGCACATCGCCGTCTCGCCGCTGCTGCTGGGCGCAGGCGAGCGCCTGTTCGACGGCGTCAACCTCCCCGCACTGGGCTACGCCTGCACGCAGCAGGTCGCGTCGGCCCGAGCGACGCATGTGCTGCTGAGGCGGCAGTGAGCGCGGGCGAGGCCTGTGCCGGCCTTGACGCGCTTCCCGCCGAACCTTGCCAACCCGGCGTTGCCGTCCCAAGCCTCGCGCAACCCGAGGCCAGCCGCTCGAGGGAATTCGGCGTCTACGCCGTCTACCCCAGCCGCAAGCACTTCATGCCGAAAGTGTGGGGGCTGATGGATTATTTTGTCGAGACGCTGGGGGCGGGCTTCGTGAGTGGGGCGTCGGCGTTCAATGCGATCCGCACGCTAGTCTGCACTCCTCCACCACCCGACACCTCCGAAAGGTACGTCTCCGAACGCGTTGTTGTGAGGTTGATCGAGTGGCTGGTGCGGTGAAGCCGGTTAAGCTGCTGCATCCACCCCACCGGGGTATAAGCGTTCGTAGGGATGACGTGAAAAGCTGGCGAAACGTGGCTTGGTTCGAGGGGAGGTGGGTCCGCGGCGGGCCCGTGTCGGTCTATGTGTCCTCGACCTTTCTGGACCTGGTGGCGCATCGGGCGGCGCTGAAGGTCGAGCTGGAGCGCGCCGGCTACGACGTAGAGTCGATGGAACGCTACGCCGCATTTCCAGAGCCGCCAGTAGATCGCTGCCTAGCGGATGTGGCGGCCTGCGGCTGCCACGTGCTGATTCTGGCTCATCGCTACGGATATGTACCGCCACAAGAGGGCGACCTCGGAAGATCCATCACCGAAATGGAGTACGACGAGGCGGTGCGCAAGAAAAAGCCCTCCTTCGTGTTCTGCGCCGCGGACGCTTGGCCTTGGCCTTCGGAGTTCGTCGATGCGCCCAATACCGAACCGGCGCGTCGGCTTCAGTTGCTGAAACAGCGGGTCCAGACGGCCCACGGAATCCGGACCTTCACAACCCCCGACGACTTAACGAAGCAAGTGCTCGCCGCGCTATCGTCCTACTATGCACCTGGGGGAAAGGAAGGATTCGTGCGGGCAGGGATTGTGGCGGCGTCGCTCATCGGAATGCTGCTCGCAGGCCCCGCGCTCTGGCTCTGGTACAGCAGCCGGACGCCTGTGAACCTCGAGCGCCTTCGTGAGGATTTAGTTGCGGCCCAAAAATCGACACGGCTGCGGGCAATAGCCGACCTCGAGACTAGTGCGCCGCCTTCGAAGGTAGAGTCGCAGGCCACCATTGACCTCCTCATCGGGCACCTCCAGCGCATCGGAACGCCCGGCCGAGCGACGGTGGCAGGCGAGGAGTTGCGAGCAGCGATCAAGGCCTTTTCGGCCGTATTGGCACATGCCGACAAGCGGAGACAAGAGATCCGGCGTCCGGTACTTGAGGGTATCGACTTCAGCTCACAGGATCTAAAAGACTTTTACTTCGAAGGCGTGACATTCCAGAACGGCTCACTTGAGAATGCCGACCTGCACCGCGCGAAACTGGCGGGATCACAATTCGTCAACATGAACCTCGGACAGGTGGTCGCACCAGGGGCGTCGCTAAAGAAAGCTTCCTTCGACAACAGCTGCTTGGCCGGCATCGTATTGAGCGGCGGGGCCGATCTTGAGGAATCGCAGTGGATGTACAGCGATTTCAGCACGGCCGATATGAGTGGATCCAATCTGCGCGGGGTGGTGGCAATAGGCAGCCATCTTGAACGGGTAGCGCTTGTACAGGCCGACCTCACGCGGGCTGACCTCACCCGCGCGACTGGCGTTGATGCCACACAATTCAACTCGATTCTGCCTAGCCCCGGACTGCAACGCCCGCCCGGCCGTGCGCGTCAGGTCACTCAGGCATGCAGACCCCGAACCAAAAGCTGACATGAATAGAAGAGCCGCCTTCCTCGCGCTTTCGCTACCCCTATGGCTGCCAGTCACGGCATCGGCCTGCACAAGACCGGTGCTCGTGCACTTGGACGAATCTGGAAGGCCGCACGAGAGCATGTTTTGCGTCGGCGTGGCGGCATGCTGCGATATGGCCGCGATGGAAGACCGCTGGCGGGCCATACGAGCCCGCGTGGGTTTCAGTGCCAATCGCATCCTGTCGGGCCACAGCCGCGACAAACATAAGGTCTCCTACTTCAATGCGCTTCTCGAGGACTGGCTGGCGGGAGATCAGCTGACCATCTCCGTTGGCGTATTTCGCAGGGCTCCGAATGTAGCTGAGCTGACTGCGGCGCAGCGGGTCAATCTTCGTGCCTCAGAAGCCGCCACTGCGATCGGACTTCTGCCACGCGCCTCTGAACTGCAGATTGCGTACAAGCGCCGCGGCAACACATCGAGCGTCGACGACACCTGGGCTGCCGAGGTGAAGCGGCGTGCACCGACAGTCACCGGCATCGCGCAGGTCCAGGCATCGGGCAGCGAGGTCCTTCAGTTCCTTGACGCGGTAACGGGCACTCTCCGGCAGTCCTTCACTCGCAACACCCACAATGCAGCCAAGCAGGCCTGCCAGTCCAGGTTATTCAACGCCCTGGGCGTCAGCGGCATTGAAAACGGCCTGACGCACAGGCGCTGCCTCGTTCATCTGCTGTAAGGATTGCCGAGACACCCGCGGGAGTAGCGGATCAAGACCCGGCCCCTTTGCAGTGACGGCTCCTCGTTGTTTCGTGTGGAACACGACATCTCATTTGGAGGTGACCGGTGC
>DAOLLE010000027.1:0-13920 GCA_035331205.1 Burkholderiaceae bacterium | reverse complement strand
AGCAGGTGCTTGTAGGGCACCGACTTGCCGCCGCGCATGCCGGCGTCGGCGCTGACGATCACGGTGGGCTGCGCGTCGTCGATGCGGCTGGCCAGCGAGTGGCTGGCGAAGCCACCGAACACCACCGAGTGGATCGCGCCGATGCGCACGCAGGCCAGCATCGCGAACGCCGCCTCGGCAATCATCGGCATGTAGATCAGCACGCGGTCGCCCTTCTTGACGCCCAGCGACTGGTAGATCGCGGCCATGCGCTGCACCTCGGCGTGCAGCTCGCGGAAGCTGTAGGCCTTCTCGGTGTCCGTCTCGGTGGAGACGAAGATCAGCGCGTTCTGGTCGGCGCGGTCCTTCAGGTGGCGGTCCACCGCGTTGTGGCAGAGGTTGGTCTGGCCACCGGCGAACCACTTGGCGAACGGCGGGTTGCTGTAGTCGCAGACCTGGTCGAAGGGCTTGTGCCAGTCGATCAGCTGGGCCTGCTCGCCCCAGAAGCCGTCACGGTCTTCGATGGAGCGGCGATGGAATTCGGCGTAGGTGGTCACAGGCGGTCTCCTTGGGGCGCGAAAGGACTTGTACGTGAATTCATAATTCAAAATCATGCGGCTGACGGAACGCTGTCAGCAAGCCCAAAGATTGTGCGGCCGCCGCGGGCGCCGGCTCCCGAGGCGCTGCAAAAAAGGGCGCCCCCTGCCCGCCCCACCCCCTTCGGCACAACGGCGGCCGGGCACCGACCCGGCCGCTGGCCGCTCAGGTCACCAGCACCCGCACCGGACTCGTCCATGGCGCGTTGCCCCGGTTGTTCACGCCACGCATGCGGATCCACACGAAGCCCGGCGCCAGGCTGTCGAGATTGAAGCGCTGCACCGTGAACACCGTCTGGGTGTGCGACCACTGGCTGTCGTCCATGGCCGAGCCGCTCGGGTCGGTGCCCGTGGTCTGCACCTCGTAGCCCAGGGCCCCCTCCGAGCGGTTGGCGTGCAGCTCGATGCGCCCGCTGTGCTCCGTCGGCGCCCCGCGCAGACCCGCCATCGGCCCCGGCAGGCTGCCCTGACCCGGCCCGGCACGCACCTGCTCCTGCCGCAGCTCGAACCCCGTCGTGCCCAGCATCGCCACATCGCCGTTGGCGGTGAATTCCAGGTACGCGGCGATGCGCCGCAGCGCCTCGCAGAAACTCCGCCGCGCCGTATTGCGAACCGCGATCTTCTGCGAGTCGTGGGTCAAGGCCGCGTAGTAGGCGTCCCGGTACGCCGCCAGCAGCCCATCCAGTTGCGCCCAGCTGGGCGTCGAGTCGCCCCAGGGCGGCGGAAACGACGGGTTCTCCTTCATCGCCGTCACCACCGCGCCCCCGTAGGCCAACAGGTCCGGGTCACTGCGCCGCTCCAGGCCAAGAACGATCTTCGGCTGAACCATGATGATTCCCCCTTCGGGTCAAGGCGCATCACGATCGATGCGCCTTCATCTTGCGGACGCTGGCCGCAGGCGCTGATCACTCCAAAGGGGGAAAGCCGGTGTGAATCCTCCACGGGCTCGTTCCTCCTTTTGGTGGAGGGGCGAGCCAGGTCGGCTGAACTCTGCGAGAGGTTGCCTTTCCAAAATCAGGAGCTGGCCAGATCAGCGTCGTCGTCCCGGGCGCCTGTCCAACCCTGCCAGGTCGCTGTCCAAGGTCCAGACGCGCACGGGGCTGAGCGGATGGCGTTCACACAGCGCTTCCCAATCCTTCTGGATCGACAGGTCGCCGATGCCCAGGCCTTTCATCGCCGCATCCGGAAACTCGTCCAGCCAAGTGGCCATTGTTTCCGACTCCGGAAACTGCATCGGGCGCCAAGGTGCTTCGCCGTCAAGCGCCTGCCTAATTCGTTCGGCGAACAGTTCGGCCGTGCTGCGTCGGACGCGCCCGTCAGCCAACTGTGCAATGTGGTTTCCAGCTTCGAGCACCGCCGCCATTGGCAAGAACAGGTGGGCACCCTGCTCGATCAGTCGCTCGAACTCCACCAGCACCGGCTCCCGGTTCTGGTTGAAGCCGCGCACATCCAGCACGTTCATCAACACCGAGGTGTCGACCAGCACGATTTCACCCATGCCTTCACTCCCCCGGCTCGGGTTCCGCAGCCCGCAAGCCCTGCAGCCACTGAAGGGCCTTGGTCTTGCGCACCGCAGGGCCGGGGTGGAACTTCACGAAGCGCTCCAGCGCGCCGGAGGTCATCAGGTGCCCCAGCGAGCCCTGCACCAACAGCTCGGGCACGTCGGGCAGGTCCGCCAGACGCTTGAGCTGGCTCAGGCCGCTGGCGGGATCGCGGTAGCAGAACACCACGTCGTTCAGCGCCGTGGGCGGCAGCGCATCCAGCAGCGCCGGGTTGTGGGTGGACAGCAGCACGCGCAACTGACGGCGCTGGGCCATGGCGTTGATGCGCTCCAGCAGGTGGTGCGCGCGGCTGGGGTGCACACCGTTGTCGATCTCCTCGATCACCACCAGGCTGCCCTCGGGGGCGGAGAGCATCGCCGCTGCAATAGCGAGCACCCGCAACGTGCCGTCCGACAGCAGCGGGGCGTCATAGGGCCGCGGGGCAGCGCCAAAGGTCTCCACCAGCTGCAGCATCACCTCACCGCGCGGGCCGCGCAGGAAGCCCAGCCCGGTGATGTCCTGTTCCGGCAGGCTCTGGATGAAGGCCAGAATGTCCTCGCGCTGCTGGGCATAGGGGGCGTTTGTGCTCTGTTCATCCGCCCCCCAGAGCGCGTAGAGCACGCTGGAGAGGTTGGCCCCGTCGCCCTGCAGCCGCCGTTCATTGGCAAAGCTGTAGTCGCGCATGCGCGCCGGCACCGGGTCCAGAAAGAGGATGTTGGCCAGCAGCGACTGGTACAGCTTGGCGACCTTCGGGATCTCTTCCTGTGCCTTCTTGTGCGAGGGCTGGAAACTGGCGGGGCTGTCCAGCTGGGTGAACGCCGCCATCTGGTCGCTGACCGTGATGTGGGGCTTGTTGCCGCCCCGCGCAAAGTTGTTGTACGCCACACCGGCGTCGGTGCCGACACCCCTGGATGGCTGGTCCAGGTCATACAGCGCTACGGTCTCCAGTGGCGACGACACCCGTTCCGACGCGACGTGCAATTCGCCGTCGCGGTAGGTGATGGCCATGAAGAGCCGCGACCAGTGGGTATCGGCGGCCAGCGTGCAGCCGATCTTGAAGCTCTCCCGACCCTGTCTGCACAAGTCCTCCACCCGGCCGCGCACCACCCGGTCGGCGTCCTGCACGGCGTACTTGATCGCTCCGAGCTTGTGCCCCTGGGCCAGCCAGGACAGCAGGCGCAGCGCCTCGATGGCATTGCTCTTGCCCGACGCGTTGGCACCGATCAGCACCGTGAGCGGACCCAGCGGCAGGTTGGCCACACCATAGCTCTTGAAGTCCTGCAGTTTGAAGGCGTCGAGCATCTGAGCTTTCCTCAAGAGGGCCGCCAGGGCCGGGCAGAGGCCAATATAGGCGGGCCCATGATCACATGGAGCCACAGTTGGGCAGTGGATCTGAAACGGCCGCCCACTCAGCCCTGCGCAAACTCGGCGATGCGCCCTTGCGCCGTCTCGTCCACCGTGACGATCTCCAGCTCGGTCAGTTCGCTGCGGATCTCATTGAAGGCCTCATGTCGCTTGCCGCCATCATGCGGCGGGCTGGCCAGCGCGAACAGCACGTCGTGTGGCAGCAGATTGCGCCGGCGCAGGCGCCTGAGCTTGTCCACCCAACGGCCGCCGTGGTCATAGATGTCCAGCGGCCTGTCGTGGCTCAGGTTGAAGGGCTTGATGATCTTCACCGGCTGCGCGCCACGCAACTGCACCAGGCTGAACTTCGCGTACAGGTCGTCATCGCCCACCCGCGCCTCGCGGAAGGGGCGCTCCAGGTCCAGGCTGCTCAGCCACACCTTGATGCGCCGTTCAAGCACCTGCTCCAGGTGCTCGGGCGTGGCAAAGCTGCGGTCCACATAGTGGCTGAACTGCCGGTGTACCTCCGCGGCCGGGTCGTCGGTGAGCAGCGCGCGTGCGGTGCCGAAGCGCATCATCGCCTCGCGCGGGTGCACCAGCTGCTCGAACACCCGGCGGGTGAAGTCCGCCCGCTGCTCAGGTGGAACCTGCGCCACCATCTGCGCCAGCCGGTTCAGCTCCGCCTGCATCAGCTGCAGGGCCTGGCGGTATACCGCAGGCGGCAACTCCTCGAAGAAGGCTGTGACGCGCTTGTGCCGACGCACCTCCAGCTGAAAGCCCAGGTAGCCGGTCTGCGGGCAGACCAGCACCACGCCCACGTTGGCAAATTCCTCCGTCTCGCTGTACGGCGCAAATCTGAGCACCGCGTAACGGCACGCAAACTGTGTCATGTCGTTCTCCACAGGTCAGGGGTTGCACATCGCGCCAGGTTCGCCAAGGCCGCCTCGGGATCGAAATGGGTGGGGGCATCGAACTCTGAATTTTCCCACGCCCACTCTGCAGGCGCGGTATCGATGGCCAGGCGCGCCGCCGGGAGCGCCTGCTGCAGGCGCAGTCCAACCTCGGCGCTGGTCACCAGATCTGCCGTCAACGCCTGCCACTGGTCGGCAAAGACGTGATGTTCCAGGAACTGCTGCGAATCGAAATTGGGGTCGAAGGCGTTGTTGTGGTCGATCACCACCAGTTCGCCTGAACCCGGGTCCCACAGCAGGTTGGTGTTGCCCTGGTTGCGGTCGCCGTTGCGCACCCACCAATCAAAAGCCAGCACGTCGCGCTGCAGCGCGACGTGCGCACGGGCAGCCTGGCCGGACTCCAGCCAGCAGGCCTGTGGGTGCTGGCGCGAGCCGAAAGCGGGCAGGCAGCCCAATGGGCGCCAAGCGGACGGCAGCTCAGGCAGCAGCGCCTCGTCCAACTGCACCAGGCTGAACGGCGGCAGCGGCAGGCCCAGCGCGCGCGCCAGATGAGCACAGATCCACTCCGCCCACAGGCTGCTGCGGTTGGTCTGCTGGCCCTTGACGAAGTACAGATCTCCATCTTCCGCGCGACAAAGCAGCGGGCGTGAGATCCCCTGCGCCGCAAAACCCAGTACCTCGATCAGTCGCAGCACAGGGGCAGGCGGAGTATTGATCATGGTCGCGCTTCCCACGGAGTGATCAGCCGGCCGCACCGGCCGCATCGCCTTGCGGTTCGGCTGCTTTGCGGGCCTGCAGGCGAAAGAGTGTGATGTCGCTCATCGGCTCCTCAATCTGCGTCCGCAAGCGGTAGCAACTCATCAACGACAACAAACCTACCAAGTTTGTTGGCGAGCAGGCAGGTGCGAGCGACCGCAGCGAATGGGCTACGAGACTTCCCCATGGCTATCAGCTCGCCCGCCAACTCCTCCAGCGTGACCGCCTCCTCGGGCGTTCGCTGCCCCTTAGGCTTCGCAGCTATTCGGCTGTACTGTCGCGCACGTTTGGAGCACGCAGTCCAGACTCGGCTACGTGCCCGATTGAGCTGGCTCTGCCGCAGGCCCAAGCACTCGATAGCTGTTGTCACCTGTGCTTGAACATCCTCCGAGAGTTGATCGTCTGGCCAGACTGTGCCGTCGTCTCGAAACATGAGCTTGCAAGGATCATCTCGATCAACCGGGTCAAGCAATACTGGAGACTCAACCCCGCAATCTCTGTTCTTCAAACTTGCGCGTTTCGCGGGGTCAAGCAGCGGAAACCAATCTCCCTTGCCTACCGTCTCCTCGGAGTACTCCTGATTCTGCGTGTTGCACAACATCCCGGAAAGGCGGAAGTTCTCGAGGTCAAATGCCAGCCATGAGTAGCCGTCGCAGAAGTTGCGTAACGCCTGCTTCGCGCGGCCATGCGGTCGAAAGTGATCGACCTGGTAGCGCGAAACGCTCTCCGGTGCCTCCGAGTACCAACACTTCCTGTGAGACATTTGCCCAAGGTAGTCGCGTACAGCCGACCACTTGCCCTGGTTCGCAAGTATGTAGGCCCTGCGCGCATTTGGATCCTCGATGGTATCCAACTCCGCCGCAGCCCTCTTCAGGTCGTCCTTGACTTGTTCGGGTATCAGATCCCAGTTCCGGTGAACGTAGATCATGGCTTCCTCAGGAGCTTCTCAACCAGTTCGCGGGTGGTCTCGTCGCGCTGCGCTACCTGTTCAGGACTCAGCGGCTCTGAGTCAGCCAACTCAACATCATCCAACTTGCGAAGAAACTCGCGGTAAAGCTCGTCGCGCTCTTCGTACATGAAGCCGAGCTTCTGCAGTTCGCTATTGATGATCTCCAACTGCTGAATCTGAGCCGGGCTCTGTTTCTCGAGACGTACCAACTTGTTGCGCTCGTCGATCAGATTCTGAGTGGGCTCATCCAGAGTACTTGGCATGCCGAAGATGTCGGTGAGCACACCTGCAATTCCCAATCCTTTCGGATCCACGAATGGCTGCGAAGCCAATACCTGATTGCTAGACGGGTCGGTGTGCAGGATTCGAACCTCGTTCTTGAGTAAGCCAGCGATCGTCAACGGGTTGTGCGAGGTCAACACGATATGGCTGTTGTCAGCATCAGCAGCCGTGCCCGTCCACTTCTCAATGAGACGCAGGTAGCGAAGCTGCCAGTAGGGGTTCAAGTGAGTATCGGGCTCATCCAGTAGGCAAAGTACCCGTTTCCCTCGTGCGATTCGCAGCAGACCCATGACCATCAGCAGCTGACGTTCGCCATCTGACAGATCGGAATACTCGATGTCACCTGTTTCGTTGTTCTTCCGCGTAACCCAAACGTTCAAGTCTCGGATGAGGTCAGAGACGTCCAGCGCTTCCAGCGCATAGAACAGGTCGGCGTCATCGCTGAACGCCTTGCGCAGGTGCCCAACGGCCAACTTGTCCCGAAGAAACGCGGCGAACTGAACTTCGTCCTGGCGCTTTTCACGGTAGTCGTCGATGGCATTGCCGGTCAGGCCGAAGGGGTGAAACGCAATCGATCTGAGTAGGTGGGCCGATCGGCCTGCTGGCCCGTCCGCACCCCAGAAGTTTTCGGCTTCCTGGAGCTTCTTGGCGTGTCCGCCCTTGGCGTACCAAGGTTCTCGAAACAAAGCCAACGCTGAGTGAAACCCGGTGATTCGCACGATGTCTTGAAGCAGTTCATCGGCCGCCTTGTCGGGGAAGGCGAACTGGGCCAGCAGTGCCATCGCACCATGTGTGTGGCGACAGTAGAAGAGCCGTCGCGCAAGTAGCGCTTGGTAGCACGCGCTTTCGTCGTTGTTTCGCGCGATGGCCTTGTAATAGTTGGTCTGGTGTCTGTCGAAAACCCCCTCTAGTCGGCGTCCACTGCCGGAGTAGTAGCCCAGAACCAAGTCTGGAAACCACTCCGATTTGTTCCGTTCGAACTCTGCGCGGGAGACCAATTTGCCATCGATTTGAATGGGGGGCTCGTCTGGAACGTTGCTCAGAGCGACTCGCGTGAGTTCACTTGCCTTGGCCTTACGTGACTGGATTCGGTAGGCCACGCGGAACTTGAAGCGCAACGCTGCACTTCGCAAATCGACATGGCTGAACACCTGCGCCAGCGCTTCGATGAAGTTTGACTTACCGGCGCCATTCTGGCCGATCAGAACCGTCGTGAGGCGACTCTCGTCGAAGTCGACCTCCAACTCCTTCAGGTTCTTGAAGCCATCGATGTAGACCCTATCCAGCCGCATGCCCGGGCTCCAGCGTGGTCCGGTTGTCCTTCACGTGGCCTTGCTTCACCTCCCAGGCCAGCTGCTTGTAGAAGTCGGCCACGGGCAGCTCGGCCACCTTGAACAGCGCCTCTGCGCTGGCTGGCGTGCCGATGCGGCGCAGGTGTCCGGCCAGGTAGGGCTGACCCATCACGTCGTGGTCCTGACGGCTCTTGGTCATGGTGGCGGATTCCTTGGGAGCGCGGGGCGGACGGCCGCGGCGCGGTGTACGGGCCGAGGTGGGGTCTGTAGGCGCGTTGCGTTGAGCTGCGATGCGAGCCACCAGCCAGCTGGCGGGCTCGTCGTTAGGGTCCTGCGGGACGAGTTCGCCGCGAAAGGCCTTGCTCAACGTCAGCGAGCCCAATCGGCTGGCGATTTTCTGGGCTGCGCCGACCCGCGCCGCAAGGTGGCTCGCAACTGCGAGCAGGCGCTCGACTCTGAGCGCTACGTCGCTTTGGACACCTGGGTCTGGCAGATCGATTGCAAGTGACTTCAGGCGCTCAAGGCTGACCTTTCTCTGCGCTACACCCGCTGTAATCGATGCAATGAGCCGTCTACCAGTGGTGCTCTCGAACCAGTAGCTGACATACCTCACATCTGCGACGAGGGGATCGACTCTCATGCGAACCACATCGGCAGTCATCACGGCTGTCGGACGATCCATTGGGTAGATTGCTGTGTCCCCTGGTGGGTCACCCATCTTTGTGATCAACAAGTCTCCAGCTTGCACCGTATGTGCCGTAAGTTGGGCAGCCTTCTCCGCGGAAACAAACTTGGTGTTTTCGCCTCCGAACCTGCGTGCGCGGACATCGCGGACGAACACCAGCGGCACACCTTCGGAGCGATAGTCCGCCACCTTCAGATCGCTTCCGAAAGGTCCTATCCCGAAGGCACGCTTCTCTCTCAGGCAAATGTCTGCCAGTGAAAGGCGCTTGGTTCGACGGCTAGGCTGATCCTGTGTACTGTCGAAAGAGCCATCGATTGCCGCGTCTAGGATCAGTTCACGAAACCGCTTGAGCAACGCCGGAATGGCCTCCAGGCGGTCCTGGCAGGCTTGGATGCGTGCCAGCAGAGTGTCGAGTTGGTCGGCGATGCGGGTCTGTTCAGGAACGGGCGCGATCCTGAGGGGCAGAGTTGCCGCTGCCGCGCCCGAGAGTTCCTTGAAAGTCGTGCCCGTTGCGATGGCCTCAGCCTCGGGCTTGAGGTGCTTCAGCTGCCAGTAAACGAATCGAGGATCGATCTCCGCCGGCAGTATGAAGCTCTTAAACCCCTGGTTCGTCGAGATCTCGTTGGCGGCTATGGCCACGTAGCCGATCGGCGCCCGACTGGAGAAGAGCACGGTGCCTTTGGGCATCAGCGTTGCGCCGCAACGCGCAAGGCCGGCTTCGGACAAGTCGCGCGCACCTCGTGAGATGGACTGGCTGCGATATCCGCTAAGGTCGGCCGGCGTCACCCACGAAATGCCATGACCCACTGGAGCGAAGTTGTCAGGGTCATGCGACGGCGGCGTTCCGCCGCCCACGACGCGCGCCACCGTTCCAATCGGTGCAACGTCCCAGCCCTCCGGAAGTCCTGCGGTCACCGATGCGCCTCCGAAAGACCTTCCACGTCCTCGTCCTCTGCGAGGAGATCTTCTAGCGGGCTATCCGGGTCCTCGCCCAGTTCTTCAATCAGTGCGCGCAGCTCAAGAACGGCCGTGTTGAGTTCGCGCAGTGCGAGCCGGGCAACCGCGGCAGGCTCATCCTGCAACTGAAGTGCTGTGTGCGCGCTCTCGTCCTTTAGCCAACTGATGTCCAGGCTGTCGCCCCGCTGCGCGATCTGATCGCGTGTGAAGCAGCGCCACCGGCCCGCCTCGCCGCTGTCCTGGCGTGCCGCTAGAGCAGCCGGCCCACCGCGCGGGTCGCTGCCAAACACGTCTTCGAACTTGTCGCGCGGCTGGCTGTCCGCCGCGTCGGGCGGCGTGCGGAAGTAGTCGCGCGTGAAGGGCGTGCGCTTGCCGAAGGCGGGCATGTTGGCGCGCATGTCGTACACCCACACTTCCTTGGTGTTGCCCTTGTCGGTATCGCCGCGGGTGAAGAACAGCACGTTGGTCTTCACGCCCTGGGCGTAGAAGATGCCGGTGGGCAGGCGCAGGATGGTGTGCAGGTTGCACTTGTCCATCAGGTCACGCCGAATCTCGGTGCCGATGTTGCTCTCGAAGAGCACGTTGTCGGGCAGCACCACGGCGGCCCGGCCGCCGGGCTTCAGCGCGCGGTAGATGTGCTGCAGGAAGGCGAACTGCTTGTTGCTGGTCTCGAAGGTCAGGTCGCCGCGCGTTGGCAGGCCACCGCCCTTCTTGGTGCCGAAGGGCGGGTTGCTGAGGATCAGCGTGGCCGGTGGCAGGGCCTGGTGGTCATCGCTCAGGGTGTCGCCGTAGGTCACGCCCCCTTCGATGCCGTGCAGCAGCATGTTCATCAGCGCCAGCCGGTGCGTGTCCTGCACCAGCTCCATGCCATGAAAGGTGCGGTGCCGGTAGATGCGCTGCGCATCGTCGCTCAGGCTGTCGAAGTCGTTGTGCTGGCGCAGGTAGTTGTTCGCAGCGATCAGAAAGCCGCAGGTGCCGGCGGCCGGGTCCTGGATCACGTCGCCCAGTTGCGGCTGCATCACTGCCACGATGCTGTCGATCAGGCAACGCGGCGTGAAGTACTGGCCAGCGCCGCTCTTCTTCTCGCCGGCGTTGCGCTCCAGCAGGTCTTCGTACAGGTCGCCCAGGTCGTCACGCTGCACGCTGTACCAGTCGAGCGCGTCGATGTCGGTCACCAGCTTGCTCAGCGTGGCAGGCTTGGTGATGAAGGTGTTGGCGTTGGCGTAGATCTCCTGCACGGCGCCACGGCCGTGCAGGCCGTAGTCCAGCAGCATCTCCTTGTAGGTATCGAGCCTCTCAGGCGCCGAGGCATTGAGCAGGTCGTCCCAACGGGTGCCGGGTTGCTCGACGGGCGGCTCGGACTTCTTGGGCCGCTTCCACACCTTGAGCCGGTCTTCCCGCCCCGTCTCCTTCATCATCTTCAAGAACAGCAGGTAGGTCAGCTCGCTCAGGTACTGGTGGTAGGTGACGCCGTCATCGCGCAGCACGTGGCACAGCGACCAGAGCTTGGCGCCGATGTCGAGTGCAGCAGTGGGGTGGGACATGGATCGAGAGTTCAAGAAATAGAGAAGGAAGGATCAGCGGTTGGCAGCTTCAGGCGGCAAGGCCCAGAGCGCATCGTTGAAGGCGTCGAGCACGGGCTGGAGCTGGCCGTTGAAGACCTTGTCCAGCCGGGTGAATCCGCCGCCGTCGCGCTTGAAGATCAAGTCGGGGTCGTCGATGGCGGCGCGGTCCACCAGCACGTTGGCCTTGGTCTGCGCCGCAATGCGCTTGAGCCAATCGCGCTGTGGGGTGCTCCAGGGCTTGCCTGTCGGTGGATGAGCCAGCAGATGCTGCAAAGCCCGGTTCACACGCTCGGCATAGGGTACCAGCGCGTCACCGATGGCGGCCTGGCGGATGTAGCCCACGATGCGGGCGGCAATGTCCTGATTGGTCAGCTCGCGCCAGGCCGAGGCCAGGTTGGTTTCGGTGAAGCCGGCCTTGTCGAGCGCCAGCACCAGTTCACGCAGCTGGGCGCGCGTGAGCTCCCGGGGCCGCGTGAGCACGGTGACCAGCGCCGGGATCTGGTTGCCCTGGGTCTGGATGAACTCGCTGAAGGCGCGAAGGTAGTCATCGGGCTTCTTGGCCTTGCCATAGCCGTGCTCGGCACGGTCGAAGGCATCGGCATGATCCGAGATGAACATCTCGCGTTCGGGGCCATCGCTTCGGCGGTCGAGCAGTTCGCCGAGCTCCGGGTTCTGCACAAACCAGGCCGCCACATCGGCCAGTGGCATGGCCTTGAGCTTCTGAGCGAAGGCCTGCACCGGCATGCCCGCCTGGGTCTCGAAGTCTTGCCGCTGCTTGTCGGTCAGGTGCCGCTTCTTGGCCTGCAGCTTGGCCAGAAACTGGTCGCGCGCCAGCTCGGTAGCCGCCTCGTCCTTTAGTGTGGCCAGTTCCTGCACCAGCTGGGTGAAGCTGATCTTGGGGTTGACGACGACGGGCTTCATGGCCGTCATGTCGCCGATGGCCTCGAAAATTCGCACGGCGTCGAAGACGCGAAAGGCGTCCTTCACGTCGGTGCCGCCGAAGTCGCAGAGCCGCGTCGCACGGCCCAGCATCTGGTCGAACAGGATGCGGCTGTTCACCTGGCGCAGGAACACCAGGTTACAGATCTCGGGCACATCCACGCCCGTGGTCAGCAGATCCACAGTGACCGCGACGTTGGGGAGGCGCTCGTTCTTGTAGCGGCGGATCAGCTGCAAGGGCTTGTCGGCTGCGCCAGTGATCTTGATGACGGCGTCGTCTTCGACCGCGCCGTATTGGGCCTCGAACGCCTTCTTCAGCAGGCCGACCACCATGTCGGCGTGGCTGTCGCTGACGCAGAAGATCAGGGTCTTGCGGCGGGAGGCTGGGTCCAGCTCCTGTGCGAGGTAGGCGCAGACCACCTCGTTGAACGACCGTGTGATGACCTTGCGGTTGAAGTCATCCACCTTGAGCTTGATCTCGTCGGGTGTCTTGAACAGCTCGATCTGCTGGCGGCCGGTGTTGTAGAGCTTGACCTCTTCGCCGGCCTTCCAGGAAATGCCTTGGTCGGAGAGAAGCGTGTGCACCTGGATGGGCGGCTCGTAGTCCACGAGGTAGCCGTCCACCACCGCCTCGCGGTAGCCGTAGGTGAACACCGGCGCGCCGAAGATCTGGGTGGTGTGCAGCGCGGGCGTAGCCGTGAGACCGATCTTCACAGCGTCAAAGTAGTCGAGCACGCGGCGGTACTTGGAGACGTAGTCGCCAAAGTTGTCAAAACCGCCGCGAAAGCTCAGCTCGGTGTCTGACAGCTCCCGGTCCAGCAGGTAGCCGCGGTGGCATTCGTCGACGACGATGCAGTCGTACTGGTCGATGGGCGGCGGCGTGGTGTTGTCGCCAGGGTACAGCACCCGCTGCACCATGCCCTGCACGGTGGCCAGGTGCACAGCGGTGTCGTCGTCCGGCGTCGGGTCGTCCAGCTCCTTGATGCCAAAGATGTTGGCAAAGGTCTGCAGGCGCTCCATGCGCGTGTCCTTGAACGCGTTGGCGGCCTGTTCTCCCAGGGCCGAGCGGTCAACCAGAAACAGAATGCGCCGGAAACGCTTGGCCTTGAGCAGGCGGTAGATCAGTGCGATGCAGGTCTTGGTCTTGCCGGTCCCAGTGGCCATGGCCAGCAGGATGGCGCGTTGCCCGTCGCGGATGCTGGTCTCGGTCGCGAGGATGGCCTTCTGCTGGTAGGGGCGAAGTGGAAAGCCGTAGTCGAAAGGCGACTGAGCCAGCTCGGCGTGGGCGCGGCCGTCATCGCGCTGCAGCAGCGCGCTGAGCCCGTCGGGGGTGTACCACCCATCCAGTGCGTGGGCCAGGTTCTCCGGCCGCCGCAGGTCGCAGAACCACACGCCACTTTGTTCGGCCAGCTGCCGCAGGTAGGGGCGGCCATTGGTCGAGAACGCGAACGGAATGCGGTACTCGCCCTGCGCTCCAAAGTTGGAGCCAGGCAGTTCGACCTCGGTCGTCGGCCGGAACCCGCGGCTGTAGCGCTTGGCCTGCTGCAGGGCCGCGGAAACGTCGATGTGTTTGCGCTTGGCTTCGACGATGGCTACCGGCGTCAGACCCACAAACAGGGCGTAGTCCGCCGGGCCGGTTTCGGTGGGCCACTCGGCGATGGCCAGTGCGTCGCCGCGTTGTGGGCGCGCCCCTTTTCCGTAGGTCAGGCCGAAGGAATCGGCCTTCCAGCCGGCTGCTGCGAGCTGTTTGTCGATCAGCCGGCGGGTGTCGCTCTCGCTGATCTGCAATACGGCAGCCGCCGAGTTCGCCGCAGACAGGTAGCGCGACACCGATTGCGCGGGTGACGCACTGGCCTGAGCCTGCTGGTCTGCAAGGCGCTTCAGCAGCTCAGCCTTGGCCGCTTCGGCCTCGGCCGCCATTGATTCCCAGAAGGCGCTGTCGTCTTCGGCCTGCTTGGCCTGGACCTGGACTTGGTCTAGCTCGTGGGCCACCTGTTGGTGGGCAGCCTGGAACTGTGCCAGTTCACTGCGCAGGCGAGCCAGTTCGGCAGCCAGCTCGGCACTCTCGTCGGTCGGCGAACCGGGCGGCACGAAAGGGCCGGACTTGTAGCCTGGATCCTGAAA